>JBBRFR010000099.1:0-11215 GCA_038241485.1 Burkholderiales bacterium | reverse complement strand
AGTGTTCGCAAAAGCCCTCTTTGCGGCCAAGCCAGAACTCGTCGATCGCGCCCAGCGGGTTGGCCACACCATAGACACCGGAATCCAGCGTGTAGGTGAAGCCGCCGGTGCGGATGTGCGCCATCACCGCTTGGGCCAGGGCTTGCGCATCGGCATCGGCATAACGCGGGTCGTCGCCCAGCTGGCGCGCCCAGGCCAGGGTGAGTGGGTTGTAGCCGGTCGGCAGGGCGACGTTCTCGCGCAAGCTGGGCCCACGCTCCATCGGCCCATGGCTGAAGCCCGTGTGGGCGCTGGCCGTGAAGCGCAATCGCTCCAGCACCAGCTTGCTTGTGCTCCACATGAGGTCGTCGCGCCTGAAGGTTTGCAGCCCGTCAATGGGGCCCACCTCGGTGGTGACCTCAAGCAGTGGCAACAAGGGCAGGCGAAGCGGCTCCAGGGTCACCTCGTAGCGCAAGGCCGGGCTGCTCAAGCGCGGCGCGTTGGCTGCTTGAGGGGTCGACGCGTAGCTGGCGCTCCAGGTTCTGCCATCAAAGCGGCTGAAGACCGGCCCGCGAAAGTACAGGGTCTCGGGCAAAGGGGCGGGGCCGTCGAACTTGATTCGCATCGAAACGGTGTCGTCGAGCGCGAGCTCGGTCACGCTGCCCATCTGCATGGTGTTTGACAAGCCGGTCTTGGCCATGCCGTCCTGCGGCACGCCCCAGAGCGGCCCGATGCGTGGGAACAGCACGAAGAGCAGCACCATGATCGGCGCCCCCAGCAAGGCGGTGCGCAGCGCCAAACCACCGGCTTGGCGCAAGCTGGGTTGCCCGACTGGCATGTGGGCCAGCACCAGCGCCGTCAACAAGCCCCACACCGACGCCAGCATGGCGATGGCCACCAACAGCGATTGCGAAAATAGGAAGTGCGTGAGCACCAGAAAGAAGCCGAGGAAGAACACCACGAAGGCGTCGCGCCGTGCGCGCAGCTCAAGTGTTTTGAGCCCCATGAGCACCACGGCCAGGGTCACGCCAGGCTCCTTGCCGAGCAAGGTCTTGAACGACCACAACGTCAGTCCGGCCGCCAGTGCCAGCACCACCACCAGCAGCCAACGACCAGGCAAGGGCGCGTTGTTCAAGGCCAGGTGCCCGCGCCACAGCAACACTGTGGCGGTGAGCAGGCCACACCACAGCGGCAGTTGTGTCAGGTGGGGCATGACCGTCCAGGCGATGACCACCAACAGGAACAGCGTGTCGCGTGCTTCGCGAGGCAGGCGACGCCAGTTCATTGGAGCCCCCCGCCTGCTGAATACAACAGGCGACCCCCCGGGTGGGTGCGGGCCGGCTTGGGAGCGGCCCGGCGCTCGCCCCGCCAATTCATTGCCATAAGGCCAAGGCCTCCAGGCAGCGTTTGCGTTGGGCGTCGCCGTGGCCCGGCGCGATTTCGGTGCCGGGCAGGCGCAGGCCGTGGTCGGCGCTGGCCCGGTCAGCGGCCATCACCCAGGCGGTGAGCCGCGACAGGCGGTCTTCGGGCGCGAGGCCGCCGCAGTGTTGCCAATCGAGCCACAGCTGCTGTTGGACCGATGCGCTGGTGTCGCGGCTGACCAATTCGCCGCCGGTTTCCAGGCTGCGAGCGGCTTTTTTCCACACCACCAGTTTCAAGGGGTCACCACGTTTGTAGCCGCGCACACCTTCGATCTCGCCGCCGTCGGTGCTGCGCCGAGCCGTCGGGCCACCGGGCGTGGCATGGGCCGGTGGCAGCGGTACGGCGGGCTGTTCGGGGCGGGGGTAGACCAGCACCTGCGCCTCGGGCCGCCACACCGACCAGGCGCGAAACAGCCCCAGCGGAAAGCGTGTTTCCGCGCTGATGGCCGGCACCGCATGGCGCCCGCGCTGGTTCGGCACGAAGCTCACCTGGGCGAGGGCTTGGCCGCCCTCGGGCACATCGGTCCAGCTGAGCGTGGCGGCGGGGGTGGACTCCATGCGCAGGCCGATGCCGTAGCGCGCCTTGCCGGGGCTGGTGAGCGTGATGTCGAGCAAGGCGGGTGAACCCGCGAACACGGCAACCGGTGGCCGCAGGTGCAAGGTGAGGCCACGCAAGGTGTTGTGCGTGACATGCATCGACACGATGCCGCTGCCGGCCAGCAGAAAGGTCAGCACATACCCCAGGTTGAGCTGGTAGTTGATCGACGCCACCAACAGCACCATCAGCGTGAGGCCAAACATCAACCCCGCGCGCGTGGGCAGGATGTAGACGTTGCGCTGCGTCAGCAGCAGCGTGTCAGTGCGCGGCAGGCGCGATTGCCACCAGGCGCGAAAGCGCTGGCGGACGAAGGCCGCCGGGTTGGGCCAATGGGCCGTCCTCTGGCGCAAGGTGCTGCTCATGGCACGCTCAAACCAGCGGCACCGCTTCCATCATCGCCCGCACCTGCTCGCGCGCCCCGCGCCCGGCGCCTGCCACTGGCACCAGGCGGTGGGCCACGGTCTGCGCCAAGATGGCCTGCACGTCGTCGGGCGCCACGTAGTCACGCTCGTCGAGCAGGGCATGGGCCTTGGCAGCGCGCAGCACGGCAATGCCCGCGCGCGGGCTCAGGCCATCGACGAACCAGGCGCCGCTGCGGGTGGCGGCGATCAGCGACTGCAGGTAGTCGAGCAAGGCGTCGGAGGCATGCACCTTCAGCACTTCTTGTTGCGCCGCGACCAGCTCTTCAGGTGTCATCACCGCTCGCAGCCCGCCGATGGCTTCACGCCGGTCGGTGCCGGCGAGCAGGGCGCGTTCGCTGGCCTTGTCGGGGTAGCCGAGCGTGAGGCACATCAAGAAGCGGTCGAGTTGCGATTCGGGCAGCGGGTAGGTGCCGAGCTGGTCGGTCGGGTTTTGGGTCGCGATCACGAAGAAGGGGCGGGGCAGGGCCCGGGTTTCGCCTTCGACGGTGACCTGGTGTTCTTCCATCGCTTCGAGCAGCGCGCTCTGCGTCTTGGGCCCGGCGCGGTTGATCTCGTCGGCCAGCAGCACCTGGGCAAACACCGGGCCGGGGTGGAAGACGAAGGACTCCTTGCTGCGCTCGTAGACGCTCACGCCGATCAGGTCAGAGGGCATCAGGTCAGCAGTGAACTGGGTGCGCGAGAAGCGCAAGCCCAGCGACACCGCCAGCGCGTGCGCTAGCGTGGTCTTGCCGACCCCGGGCACGTCTTCGATCAGCAGGTGGCCACCGGCCAACAGGCAGGCCACGCAGTCGCGCACCTGCGGGCGTTTGCCCACGATGATCGTGCTAATCTGGTCGGTCAAACGGGTGAGTTGTGACGCAAGGCTTGAGCTCATGTGAAGCACGATACCCGAAACCCCCGCCCCGAGCGTCATGTCCACTGCCCTCTACACCCACCCTGATTGCCATGCGCACGACATGGGCCCCGGCCACCCCGAATGCCCGCAGCGGCTCGACGCCATTCATGATCACCTGATTGCCATTGGCCTCGACGTGGCACTCGAGCACCGCGATGCACCCCTGGTCGATCTGCACGACGTGGAGTTGGCGCACACCGTGGGCTACGTCTGCGAACTCAAAGACCGACTGGAGCAACTGGCCCTGACCGGCGAGTCGCGCGCCTTTGACCCCGACACCAGTGCCAACGCCGGCACCTGGGCGGCCGCCCGGCGCGCCGCTGGCGCTGCCGTGGCGGCCACCGATGCGGTGATCGATGGCGACGTCGAAAACGCCTTCTGTTGCGTCCGCCCGCCCGGCCACCACGCCACGCGTGACGAGACCATGGGGTTCTGCTTCTTCAACAATGTGGCCATTGCCGCGCGCCACGCGCTCGACGTGCGTGGCCTGAAGCGGGTGGCCATCGTCGACTTTGACGTGCACCACGGTAACGGCACCGAAGACATCGTGGCCGGCGACGACCGCATCCTGATGGTGAGCTTCTTTCAGCACCCGCTCTACCCCTACAGCGGCGGTGTGCCCAAGGGCGAGAACATGGTCAACCTGCCGATCCCGCCCTACACACGCGGCGGCGAGCTGCGCGAGATGATCGAGGCCATGTGGATGCCGCGGCTCGAATCCTTTAAGCCGCAGATGATCTTCATCTCGGCCGGTTTTGACGCCCACCGCGAAGACGACCTCGGTCAGCTCGGCCTGGTCGAGGCCGACTACGAGTGGATCACCCGCCGCGTGAAAGACGTGGCTGACCGCCACGCCAGCGGGCGCATCGTGTCGTGCCTCGAGGGCGGTTATGCCCTCAGCGCCTTGGCGCGCAGCGTGGCCACGCACCTTCGTGTGCTGGCCGGACTCTGATGCACGACACCGACGAATGAATTCCACTTTCAACGCTCAAGAACTCGAAGAACTGCTGCATAACCTGACCGGGCAGGGCGCTCTCACCGAAGCGGCCGTGCTGCTGGGCTGCCTGGGGCTGTCGTGGGTTATCTGCTTTCTGCTGCGCAAGGTGCTCAAGATCCACGGGGCCGTGCTGTTTGGCCGCAGCGTGGTCGATGGGGTGCTGTTCCCGGTGTTGGCCCTGGTGCTGGCGCTGGTGGCGCGCGAGTTCCTCAAGGGCGCCGTGACGGTGGCGGTGTTCAAGGTGGCCATCCCCATCCTGACCTCGCTGGTGCTGATACGGCTCGCGGTGCGTGTGCTGTCGGCGGCCTTCCCCAACAGCGCCTGGATGCGCGCGATCGAGCGCACCCTGTCGTGGGTTGCCTGGATCGTGGTCGTGCTGTGGGTCACCGGCGTGATGCCGGCGGTGCTGGAGCGACTCGACGGCGTGCGCTGGAAGATTGGCACCGCGCAGATCTCGCTGCGCACCCTGATTGAGGGCGCGCTCACCGCCGCCGTGGTGATGGTGCTGGCGCTGTGGGTCTCGGCGGCGCTCGAGCGCAAGATCATTCGCGGCACCGGCAACGACCTGTCGATGCGCAAGATGGTCTCCAACATCGTGCGCGCGGTGTTGCTCTTTGTTGGGCTGCTGCTGGCACTGTCGGCGGTGGGCATTGACCTCACCGCCTTGAGCGTGCTGGGCGGTGCGATCGGTGTCGGTGTGGGCTTCGGGCTGCAGAAGATCGCGGCCAACTACGTGAGCGGCTTTGTCATCCTGGCAGAACGTTCGCTGCGCATTGGCGACATGGTCAAGGTCGACAATTTCGAGGGCCGCATCTCCGACATCCGCACCCGCTACACCGTGATCCGCGCGCTCAATGGCCGCGAAGCCATCGTGCCCAACGAGATGCTGATCACGCATCGGGTCGAAAACTCGTCACTGGCCGACCCGCGTGTGCTCATCACCAGCACGGTTCAGGTGGCCTACGGCACCGATGTGCGGGCGCTGCAGCCCAAGCTGGTGGCGGCCATCAGAGGCGTCGAACGGGTGATCGCCGACCCGGGGCCCGCAGTTCAGCTCTCGGCATTCGCCGCCGACGGCATGGACCTCACGCTGCAGTTCTGGATCCGCGACCCCGAGAACGGACAGGGCCCGGTGAAGTCGGAGGTCAACCTCGTGGTGCTCGCAACGCTTAACGCCGAAGGTGTGGAGATCCCCTTCCCGCAGCGTGTGTTGCACACCCGGGTGGTGCCGACCAAGGAAGCCAGCTGATGCCCCTGCGGCAGCTTTGTGCCGCAGGGCTGCTGGCCGCGCTGCTGCTCGGCGGGTGCGCCAGCGCGCTGCCGCAGCGCCACATGGTGGCTGCCGCCCACCCGCTGGCCACCGACGCCGGCATGCAGATGCTGATGGCCGGCGGCAGTGCCATCGACGCGGGCATTGCGGTGCAACTGGTGCTGACGCTGGTGGAGCCGCAGTCGTCGGGCATTGGTGGTGGCGTGTTCATCGTGCACCACGACGGCAAGCAGGTGCAGACCATTGATGGCCGTGAAACAGCACCCGCTGCGGCCACCCCCGAGCTCTTCATGAAAGACGGCCGGCCCATCGCCTTCATGGACGGCGTGGTGGGCGGGCGTTCGGTCGGGGTGCCGGGCACCCTGCGTGCGCTGGAGTTGGCGCACCGGCAACACGGCAAGCTGCCGTGGAAAGACCTGTTCGAGCCGGCGATTCGCTTGGCGGAAGGGGGCTTTGCAATCAGCCCGCGGCTGGCCAGCTTTCTGCGTGACCCGGCGATTGCCGATTCGTTGAAGCGTGATGCGGATGCCCGGGCCTATTTCTACGAGCCCGATGGCAGCCCGCGCGCTGCCGCCAGCCTGCTGCGCAACCCGGCGCTCGCCACCTTGTTGCGCGACGTGGCCGAACGGGGGCCGGTGGCCTTGCACGAAGGCGGCGTGGCACGCGATCTGGTGGCCAAGGTGCGCGGCCACGCCAGCAACCCGGGCGCGATCACCGAGGCCGATGTGTCGGGCTACCGCGCCAAGGCGCGCGAGCCGCTGTGCTTCGACCACCGCGCCTGGCGTGTGTGCGGCATGGCGCCGCCGTCGTCCGGCACGCTCGCGCTGGGGCAAGTGCTGGGCATCTTGTCTGGGCACGACTTGGCCGCGTTGGCACCCGACGGTCAATCGCTCAACCCGCGTGCCGTTCATCTGCTCACCGAGGCCTATCGGCTGGCCTATGCCGACCGCGATCGGTATGTGGCCGACCCCGACTTCGTGCCGCTGCCGGGTGGCAACCCGGATGCCTTGTTGAACCCCACCTACCTCGCCCAGCGGGGCGCGCTGATCGGCGAGCGCAGCATGGGCAAGGCCAGCCCGGGCGCTCCGGTGTCAAATCCGACTGCCCTGGCCGATGACCGCAGCCCCGAGCTGCCATCGACCTCGCACGTGTCGGTGGTCGATGGCCATGGCAACGCGCTCTCGATGACCATGACCATCGAGCACCTGTTCGGCTCGCGCCTCATGGTGCACGGCTTCATGCTCAACAACGAGCTGACGGATTTTTCCTTCATGCCAGCGGTGGAGGGTGTGCCGGTGGCCAACCGGGTGCAAGCCGGCAAGCGGCCGCGTTCGTCGATGACGCCTGTGCTGGTGTTCGAGCGCGCGAGCGGCGAGCTGCTGATGAGTGTGGGTTCGCCCGGTGGCTCTTTCATCATCAGCTACGTCGGCAAGACCCTGGTGGGCATTCTCGATTGGAAGTTGCCGTTGCAGCAGGCGATGGCCTTGCCCAACTTCGGCTCGCGCAACGGGCCGACCGAGTTGGAGGCCACGCCCGACACGGTGGCTCTGGCCGAGGCACTGAGAGCACTCGGCCATGAGGTGCGTTTGATGCGCTTGGGCAGTGGCTTGAACGGCGTGCAGCGCACGCCGCAGGGCCTGATCGGTGGCACCGACCCGCGCGGCGAAGGCCAGGTCAGCGGCGAGTAACGCGGAACTCGCGCCTCAGACCACCGCGACCGGGATCTTCCCGATCCTGGCCTGCCACTCCTTCGGCCCGGTCTCGTGCACCGAGGTGCCGTGCGAGTCGACCGCCACCGTGACCGGCATGTCTTGCACCTCGAACTCGTAGATGGCTTCCATGCCCAGGTCGGCAAAACCCAGCACCGTCGATTTCTTGATCGCTTTCGACACCAGGTAAGCCGCCCCGCCCACCGCCATCAAATACGCCACCTTGTGCTTCTTGATGGCTTCGATGCCGATGGGGCCGCGCTCGCTCTTGCCGATCATGCCGATCAAGCCGGTTTGCGCGAGCATCATCTCGGTGAACTTGTCCATGCGTGTCGCGGTGGTGGGGCCGGCGGGGCCGACCACTTCATCGCGCACCGGGTCGACCGGGCCCACGTAGTAGATGACGCGGTTGGTGAAGTCGACCGGCAGCTTCTCGCCCTTGGCGAGCATGTCTTGAATGCGCTTGTGCGCGGCGTCGCGGCCGGTGAGCATCTTGCCGCTGAGCAGCAGGGTGTCGCCCGGTTTCCACGCGGCGACTTCGGCCTTGGTGAGCGTGTCGAGGTTGACCTTTTTGCTCTTGTTGTAGTCGGGCGCCCAGTGCACGTCGGGCCACAGATCGAGGCTGGGCGGGTCGATGTAGGCGGGCCCCGAGCCGTCCATCACGAAGTGCGCGTGGCGTGTGGCGGCGCAGTTGGGGATCATTGCGATCGCCTTGCCGGCAGCGTGCGACGGGTACATGGCGATCTTCACGTCGAGCACCGTGGTCAGGCCACCCAGGCCTTGTGCGCCGATGCCCAGCGCATTGATTTTGTCGCACAACTCGATGCGCAGCGCCTCGGTTTTGTCTTGCGGGCCGCGGGCCTTCAGGTCGTACATGTCGATGGGCTCCATCAACACCTCTTTGGCCATCAGCATGGCCTTCTCGGCCGTGCCACCGATGCCGATGCCCAGCATGCCGGGCGGGCACCAGCCGGCGCCCATGGTGGGCACGGTTTTCATGATCCAGTCGACCACCGAATCGCTCGGGTTCAACATGGCGAACTTGCTCTTGTTCTCGCTGCCACCGCCCTTTGCGGCCACCTGCACGTCGAGCGTGTTGCCAGGGATCACGGTCATGTGGATCACGGCGGGCGTGTTGTCGCCGGTGTTCTTGCGCTCGAACTGCGGGTCGGCCACGATCGAGGCGCGCAGCACGTTGTCGGGGTGCAAGTAGCCCTTGCGCACACCCTCGTTGACGGCATCTTCGATGCTGCCGGGGAAGCCCTCGAAGCGCACGTCCATGCCGATCTTCAGGAACACGTTGACGATGCCGGTGTCTTGGCAAATGGGGCGCTTGCCTTCGGCGCACATCTTCGAGTTGGTGAGGATCTGCGCGATCGCATCCTTGGCGGCCGGGCTTTGCTCTTGCTCGTAAGCGCGAGCCAGGTGGGTGATGTAGTCGGCGGGGTGGTAGTAGCTGATGTACTGCAAGGCAGCGGCGACGCTCTCGACGAGGTCGGCGTGGCGGATGGTGGTGGTCATGGCAGAAGATGGATGGCGTGCGGGTGCGTCATTATCCAGCGAGCCGGCGGGTGCGCCCGGACTGGCGCGGACCGTGCCTAGGATTCCAGAAACCTGTATCTACAATGCGCGGCCCATGAAGGAATTGCTGCCGATCATCGTTTTGTTGCCGCTGCTGCCAGGCGTCATCCTGGCTTACTTGGCAGGCCGCTCCAACAGCCCGTCGCGCCGCCGGCTCAGTGCAGGCATTGCGGGGGCGATCACGCTGGCTTCGCTTGCGCTCCTGCTCTACAGCGCGCCCGTGGTGTTTGACGGCCAGGTGCTGCTGCACCAGACGGCCTGGGTGCCCGAGATCGGGCTCACGCTGGGTTTCCGACTCGACGGGCTGGCGCTGATGTTCGGCCTGCTGATCACCGGCATCGGCGCGTTGATCGTGCTCTATGCGGCTTACTATCTGGGCCCCGACGACCCTGCCGGCAAGTTCTATGCGCTGCTGATGCTGTTCATGGCGGCGATGCTGGGCATCGTGCTGTCAGACAACCTGCTGCTGCTGGTGGTGTTCTGGGAGCTCACCAGCGTGTCCTCGTTCCTGCTCGTGGGCTACTGGGGTCACCGCGCCGATGCACGGGCGGGCGCGCGCATGGCGCTCGCCGTCACCGGCGGCGGCGGCTTGGCCATGCTGGCCGGTGTGGTGCTGCTGGGGCAGATTGCGGGCACCTATGAGCTCTCGAGCCTGCTGTCGCGTGGTGATGAGATTCGTGCCCATGCGCAGTACCCACTGGTGCTCGCGCTGGTGCTGCTGGGGTGTTTCACCAAGAGCGCGCAGGTGCCGTTCCACTTCTGGCTGCCGGGCGCGATGGCGGCGCCCACGCCGGTGTCGGCCTACCTGCACTCGGCCACCATGGTGAAGGCGGGTGTTTTCCTGCTGGCGCGGCTGTACCCCATCCTCGGTGGCAGCGACCTGTTCGAGCTGATCGTCAGCGGCACCGGCCTGCTGACCATGGCCTTTGCGGCCTATGTGGCCGTGTTCAAGCACGACGTGAAGGGCCTGCTGGCGTATTCGACCATCAGCCACCTGGGGCTCATCACCTTCTTGCTGGGGCTGAACTCGCCGCTGTCGTCAGTGGCGGCGGTGTTCCACATCCTCAACCACGCGGTGTTCAAGGCCTCGCTGTTCATGACGGCCGGCATCATCGACCACGAAACGGGCACACGCGACATGCGCCAGCTCGGCGGGCTGGCCCGGTACCTGCCGTGGACAGCCACGCTGGCCATGGTGGCAGCGGCGTCGATGGCGGGCATTCCGCTGGCCAACGGCTTCCTCTCCAAGGAGATGTTCTTCCAGGAGGCGCTGGGTGCCGGAGGCGCGATCTGGGGCTATGTGGTGCCGGCCGCTGCCGTGTTCGGCGGCATCTGCTCGGTGGCCTACTCGATTCGTTTCATCCACGATGTGTTCTTCAACGGCGAGGCGCGTGGCATGCCCCATGACCACCCGCACGAGCCTCCCTTGTTCATGAAGGCGCCGGTCGCCGTGTTGGTGCTGCTGTGCGTGCTGGTCGGCGTGCTGCCGGCCGTGACCTTTGGCCCGCTGGTGTTCATTGCTGCCAGTGCGGTGCTGGGTGTGCCGCCACCCGACTACCACCTGGCGATCTGGCATGGATTCAACGTGCCGTTGTTGATGAGCGCCATCGCGCTCGTCGGTGGGGTGCTGATGTACTTCGCCTTGCAGCACCGCTTCAACCTGCACCTGCACCACCCACGCGGCTGGACCGGGCGGCTGATCTACATGCGCCTCACCGACGGGCTGTTCAGCCTGTCGCGGCGGGTCACGTCAACGCTCGAAAACGGATCGCTGCAACGCTATGTGGCGCTGATGATCGGCGCGGCTGTCGTCCTTGGGGCGGCGCCATTCTTTTCGTCCGCCGCGGCGGGCCTGGGCACCGGCCCGCGGGCCGGGCTGCCGGCCTCGCCACTGGCGTGGGCGCTGTGGGGCTTGTTGATGGCCACCGGGGCGGCCTTGCTGTTCTTGCACCACCAGCGCTTCATCGCCGTGGTGTTGTCGGGTGTTGTGGGGCTTGTCACCGCGCTGACCTTCGAGGCCTTTTCTGCGCCTGACCTCGCGCTCACGCAGTTGTCGGTCGAGTTGGTGTCGACCGTGCTGCTGCTGATGGGGCTGGCGCTGCTGCCGGCGACCACGCCGCGCGAATCAAAGCCGCTGCGCCGGGTGCGTGATGCGGGGCTCGCCCTCGCGGCGGGTGGCGGCGTCGCCTGGCTCGCCTGGCTGGTGCTGACACGCAACCACGACTCGATCTCTTGGTACTTTCTGGCGAACTCGCTGCCCAAAGGAGGTGGCTCGAATGCGGTCAACGTGATCTTGGTCGACTTCCGCGGCTACGACACCTTTGGCGAGATCACCGTGCTGGG
>JBBRFR010000098.1:0-11246 GCA_038241485.1 Burkholderiales bacterium | reverse complement strand
AACGTCGTCTACCGCATGGGTTTTGGCTCGACACGCGCGGAAGGCCGCCAGCTTGTTTCGCACAAGGCCATCACCGTCAATGGTTCGGTGGTGAACATTGCTTCGTACATGGTCAAGGGCGGCGACGTGGTCGCCGTGCGCGAGAAGTCAAAGAAGCAACTGCGCATCGTTGACGCCGTGAAGCTGGCCGAAGGCCAAGGCATGCCGAACTGGGTGCAGGTCGACGCTTCCAAGCTTGAAGGCGTCTTCAAGAAAGCGCCCGACCGCGACGAGTTCGGCGCCGACATCAAAGAAGCTCTGATCGTCGAACTGTATTCGCGCTGATCTCCGGCGCGGTCGCGTGTGCAAGCCGAGTGGCTTGTGCCGCGGCCTTTTCAAGTTTCCTTCGTCCGGTGGCGGTATCCACGGCCCCGGTTGGTCCCTCAGCCTTATCGGTGTAACGAACCGAGGGTATTGAAAGTAACGAGACCTCATGCAAACAAATCTGCTCAAACCCAAAGCCATCAATGTGGAGCCGCTCGGCGGCAACCGCGCCAAGGTCACGCTCGAACCATTCGAGCGCGGCTACGGCCACACGCTGGGCAACGCGCTGCGTCGCGTACTGCTCTCGTCGATGGTGGGGTATGCGCCGACCGAAGTGACCATTGCCGGCGTGCTCCACGAGTACTCGGCGATCGACGGTGTGCAAGAAGACGTGGTTCACATCATGCTGAACCTCAAGGGCGTCGTGTTCCGCCTGCACAACCGCGATGAAGTCACGCTGGTTCTGCGCAAGGAAGGCGAAGGCCCTGTGACGGCCGGCGACATCCAGACCCCGCACGACGTGGAAATCATCAACCCCGACCACGTGATCGCGCACCTCTCACAAGGTGGCAAGCTCGACATGCAGATCAAGGTGGAAAAGGGCCGTGGGTACGTGCCGGGCACCATGCGCCGCTTTGGCGATGAGCCCACCAAGTCGATTGGCCGCATCGTTCTCGATGCGTCGTTTTCGCCGGTCTCGCGCGTGAGCTATACCGTTGAGAGCGCCCGCGTTGAGCAACGCACCGACCTCGACAAGCTGGTCATGGAAATCGCCACCAATGGCGCCATCACGCCGGAAGAGGCGATTCGCGCTTCGGCCAAGATCCTGGTTGAGCAGCTGGCTGTGTTCGCCCAGCTCGAAGGCAGCGAGATCGCCGCCTTCGACGCACCGGCGCAGCGCAGCACGCAGTTCGACCCGATCCTGCTGCGCCCGGTCGACGAGCTTGAGCTCACTGTGCGTTCGGCCAACTGCCTGAAGGCCGAAAACATTTACTACATCGGCGACCTGATCCAGCGCACCGAGACCGAGCTGCTGAAGACCCCGAACCTGGGTCGCAAGTCGCTCAACGAAATCAAGGAAGTGCTTGCCTCGCGTGGCCTCACGCTCGGCGCACGTCTTGAAAACTGGCCGCCTCAAGGCCTAGACAAACGTTAAGAGAATCAAGGGCCAACCCGGCCCGGTGCACCCGGCAGTACCTGATACGGCTGCCGGTATTCATAGTCAAGAAAGGAACAGCACCATGCGTCACCGTAACGGACTCCGCAAACTCAACCGCACCAGCGAGCATCGCCAAGCGATGCTGCGCACCATGTGCCATTCACTGCTGCAGCACGAAGCGATCAAAACCACGGTCCCCAAGGCCAAAGAATTGCGTCGCGTTGTCGAGCCGCTGATCACGCTCGCCAAGGAATCCACGCTGGCCAATCGCCGCCTGGCCTTCGACCGCACCCGTGACCGCGACATCGTGACCAAGCTCTTCAACGAACTAGGCCCACGCTACAAAGCCCGCCCGGGCGGCTACACCCGCATCCTGAAGATGGGTTTCCGTGTCGGCGACAACGCGCCCATGGCCTTCGTCGAGCTGGTGGATCGCCCTGAGGTGGCTGAAGAAGCTGCATCAGACAAGGCCGATTAAGATCAGCGCGAAACCGCTTTAGATCGTAAGGGCCGGCGCAAGCTGGCCCTTTGTCATTGAGAGTTCGGCTGGGTGACCAACCATGGCTGCGATGTCGCCATTGGCACACCGCGCACGTGACCAGCCGTCAGGGCGACGGTGCGTGGCGGTTCTGTTGGCGGCGGCGCAAACACGTTGATAAATGGCTGCCAGAAAGCGCCTAGAGACCATGCGCTGCGCTCGGGTTATCCACCGCGGCGACCGACCTTGCCTGTGTGGGGCATCGGTCGCCGCCGTGGATAACCCTGCATTGGCGTTGCTCGACGAGGGAATCGGATGCACAGCAGGCCCTATCTCATTTCCGCTGCGCTTGCAACTTGCCGCCGCCAGAAAAGCGCGTTTTCTGACAGCCACCAACAGGTTCGATGGGGGAGCAGTTTCCACAGCGCGCCAATGCAATGGGCGGCCACCCGTCGCATCGATTCTTGGCGTGTCGGAGCTTCTTTGGGAAGCCCGGGGTTGCACGCTGTGCTATAGTCGCAGGCTCAGTCGCGGGGTGGAGCAGTCTGGTAGCTCGTTGGGCTCATAACCCAAAGGTCGTTGGTTCAAATCCAGCCCCCGCAACCAAAGTACACGTGGTGCAAAGCCATAGAAAACGCCAACCCGCGAGGGTTGGCGTTTTGCTTTGTCTTGGCGTGTCGCAGAGCCCGATGCAGGCGTCAACGCAACACATTGACGAAGAGATAGATCGTCGCCTTGGCCATTGCGTAGACGACGCCGGAGACCAGGGCGACAGAAGCTGCGCCGACGGCCAGGCCTGCGAGCATCCACACGCCGTCTCGCTCGAGGATCGCCAGGGCCAGCATGCTGATGGCCAACGCTGGCAGCATGTTGCCGAATGGAATGGGAAGAACCAGCACGATCGCCAGCAACAGGCACAGCAGCCCGATGGCGTATTCCATCGGGGGAAGCACCAGCCCGCTCAGCCGGGGGCGCAGCATCTTCTCGGCACGTTCGAGCCAAGGCCCCACGCGGCGCACGAGCGTTGCGAAATCGGCGTGCGAGATGGATCGCCGCGCCACGAAACCAGGCAGCCACGGCGCTTGCCCCATCGCCAGCTGCGCTGCAAGAAAGATCAGCGGCGCTCCGAGCACCGCGGAGGTGCCGGGTGGCATGGGCAACACATTGGGAAAAGCAAAGAAGAACAGCAGCGCGGCAAGAGCTCGGTCGCCCAGAGCGTTCAGCAGGTCGCCCACCGAGATGCGACCCCGGCCGGGCTCCCGAGCGAGGGTGTGAAGCAGCGCCGACAGGGGGGCCCTGCCCCATGCAGAGCCCGTTTCAGAGCCCGACGACTTCATCAAGTGCAGCCCGTCATGGCGGGCTGCACTATTTCTCTCGTCACGCAGTCTGGCTGGCCCAGCATCCTGTCTCCTGCTTCTTGCGCATGCTTGTGCCAGCCATTCTGACCGCCGTGATCACTCGTTGCGCGAGCCGCCAATGCCCAGCAGCATGAGCAGCGACTGGAACACGTTGTACAGACTCAGGTAGACGCCCAAGGTGGCGCTGATGTAGTTGGTCTCGTGGCCGTCTTGCACACGCTTGAGGTCATACAGGATGAAGGCCGAGAAGATGCCGATGGCGAGCACCGCCACGGTGATCATCAATGCGCTGGACTGAAGAAAGACGTTCGCGATGCCGGCCACCAACAGCATGATCGCCCCGATGAACAAGAACTTGCCCATGGAGCTCAGGTCGCGTTTGATGATGGATGACAGCGTGGCCATGCCCAGGAAGATGGCGCCCGTGCCAGCAAAGGCCGTCATGATCAGCCCGGCGCCATTGCTCAGACCCAGCACCGAGCCCACCAGCCGCGAGAGCATCAGCCCCATGAAGAAGGTGAAGGCCAGCAGCATGGGCACGCCTGCAGCCGAGTTCTTTGTCTTTTCGATGGCGTACATGAAGCCGAAGGCGCCAACGAGAAAGACCACCAGGCCGATGCCCGGTGACATGACGCGGAAAAGGCCGGTGCTCACGCCGACCCAGGCGCCCAGCACGGTGGGCACCATCGACAGTGCGAGCAGCCAATAGGTGTTGCGCAGAACTCGGTTGCGTTGGACGGCGACCGATTGACCGAGCGCGTCGGGTTGATAACTGTTAAGACCTTGGTTCATGATGATTCCTTTGCTAGGGTTGTGAAGGGGCTGACAGAGACGGTGGTTTCGCTGGACAGTTTTTTCTTGGCGATGCGCTTGCCGCGGGCGTGGACGTTGATGGCCTCGACGGCGAGTGAAAACGCCATCGCCGCGTAGATGTAGCCTTTGGGCACCTGCATGTCGAAGGCTTCGGCGGTGAGCGCCATGCCGATCATCACCAGGAAGGCCAGAGCCAGCACCTTGACCGACGGATGCCGTTCGACGAACTCGCCGATCGGCTTGGCAGCAATGAGCATTACGCCCACCGAGGTCACCACGGCGGCCACCATAACGCCTATTTCGTCGACCATGCCGACTGCCGTGATCACCGAATCGAGTGAAAACACGATGTCGATGATGGCGATCTGGCCGATGATTCCCCAGAAGAGGCGGTTGCCAGCGGCCTTGAGGGCTGCGGTGTCGGTCGACGTGGGGCCAGTGTCTTCTGGTGCTTCGACTTCCATGAAGATCTCGTGCGAGACTTTGTAGAGCAGGAACAGCCCACCAAAGAGCAGCACCAGATCACGCCCGCTGATGCCGTGGCCGAACACATTGAACAGATCGGCCGTGAGGCCCAGCACCCAGCTCAGCGAAAACAGCAGCAGCAGCCGCGAGACCATCGCAAAGCCCAGGCCCAAGCGGCGGGCCTTGTCGCGCACGTCGGGCGGCAGCCGGCTGACGATGATGTTGTCCACGCCCAGGACGATTTCCAGGGCGGCGAGCATCGCTAATGCAATCCAGATGTTGGGAACGAGTAACAGGTCCATGGAGATGAGGCAACGCGTGGCGCTTGAAGCACACACGATCGGTTCAGAGAAACACGAGGCGCCGCGTGTTCACGCGGCGAGGCTCAGGCGACGAGGGGTGTCGCGCAGGGAGGGCGCTGCGGCCCGTCCAGATAGGGTGGCGTCAGGCTGGCCGAGGCATATGGCTTTGGCCTCGTCATCGTGACCGCGGGGGGGTAGGCGCTCGGGCCAACACGGAGTAGGCCGGGTTGATCGGCCAGGGTTTCGGCTTGCGCTTGGACTGGCTGGCCGTCGAACGGGCGCTCGCCGTCGGTGGTTTTGGGCTGCGCCTCGGCGTTCACGTGAACGCAGTCGATCTCAGCGCTGACCGTCGCAAACGTGGTCGCGTTGTCGTGCGTTGCAATGCCGACCCACGCGAGGGCCAAGACAAGGATGAAGGCGACAGCCCGCAAAAACATGATGGGCGATTGTAGAGGCCGCGGAGTCCCAGTGCCACCGCGTGGTCGGGCCGCAGTTGTGTCTTTACTGGAGCCACAGGCGCTGAGCGAGTGCTTGCACTTGCGCATCGGTCAGCAGCGGAGCGGGGGCGTCGGCCTGTGCGCGCAGCAGGCGAGCCAGCGTTTCTTTGTGCGGCATCAGCGGGCCAAAAAAGCGGGCACCGTCAACGGTGGCGATCAGCAGGGTGGGAAAGTTCTCCACCTCGATCGGGTCGACCAGTGCGGCTTCGTCTTCAATGTCGACCCAGACAAAACGAAGTTCGGGAAAGGTGGCCGCGACCTGGTCGAACAAACTTCGGTAGTCGCGGCAGCTGCCGCACCACTGGGCGCACAGGCAGGCCACGAGCAGCGGGGGGTGAACGGGCGGTGCGGACATAAGCTTGGATCATCTCAAACCTTGATGCGGCAGCACGATCGGTCACACTGGCGCTTTTGCGCGCCTCGTAGCCAGAGATTTCCATGCCCACCTTGCCGTTGACGACAACACCCAGCCCTTGCCCGCCGCGGCGCGGTGGGTCTGCATGAGCTTCACCCCCGATGAGCTGTTTGCCGCCGCGATTGCCGCGGTGGCTTTTTCCGCCGGGGTATTGTTCTGGCGTTCGCGTGCCAGACGCACGCGCAGCGTGGGGCGCCGGCTGGAGGCGGGGCCTTCGAACCTGCGCTTCACCTGCGCGGGCTGCTCGGGCAAGTTCACCCATTCCCGGCGCACCATCAGCGCTTGGGAGAAGGGCGGCCGAAGCTTCTTCTGCAACGCCTGCCACACCAAATGGCAGTCGACGCACGCCCCTTCGGGGCATGGGCGCGCGGCGCGCATCATCACCAGCGATCGCCCGGCGAAGCGTGGGTGCCTTGGCATGCTCGTGGTGTTGCTCGCCGTTCCGGTGGTACTGGCTTTCGCTGTGATGCAATACGCCTGACCTCGCCGCTTCGCGACGTGGCACCCCTCAGGAGGAGAACACCATGAATCCCATCAAGATCGTCGGCGCGGTACTGATTGCAGCCGGCGTGCTGGGCCTGATCTACGGAGGCTTCAGCTTCACCAAGGCCACGCATGACATCAAGCTCGGGCCGATCGAGTTGTCGGTGAAAGAAAAGGAATCGGTCAACGTGCCGATGTGGGCCGGTGTGGGCGCCATCGTGGCGGGCGCCGCACTGCTCTTGTTCGGTGGCAAAAAAGGCTAATACCGGCAGCGCGCGCTTGCGCGGCCCGCCATGAAAACGGCCCGCACAAGGCGGGCCGTTCAAGCAAGGTCGAAGACCGTTTACAGCCCGACCTGGGTGATGAACTTGCTGTTGAGGTAGGCGTTGATGGCGTCGCTGCCCCCTTCGGTGCCGTAGCCCGAATCCTTGATGCCGCCGAAGGGCACCTCGGGTAGGGCCAGGCCGAAGTGGTTGATCGACACCATGCCGCTCTCAATGGCGGCGCCAATCGCCGAGGCGGTTTTGAGCGACTTGGTGAACGCATACGCCGCCAAGCCGTAGGGCAGGCGGTTGGACTCGGCCACCACGTCGTCGAAGCTCTTGAACGGCATCACGACCGCGAGCGGCCCGAAGGGCTCTTCACTCATGACGCGGGCGTTGGCCGGCACGTGGGTCACCACGGTGGGCTCGAAAAAATAACCGTCGGTGCCGATGCGCTTGCCGCCGAGCGCGAGCTTGGCGCCTTTGCCGACCGCGTCGTCAACGAACATTTGCATCGCCTCGACGCGCCGGCTGTTGGCCAGCGGGCCCATGCGGGTCTCCTTGTTCATGCCGTCACCGACCTTCACGCCCGAGGCGGTGGCGATGAAGCCGTCGACGAACTTGTCGTACACCGACTCATGCACCAGGAAGCGAGTGGGTGACACACACACCTGGCCGGCGTTGCGGAACTTGGCAATCGCCAACATCTTGGCGGCCGTGGCCACATCGGCGTCTTCGAACACGATGGCCGGTGCGTGGCCGCCCAGCTCCATGGTGATGCGCTTCATGTGCAGGCCCGCGAGTGCAGCGAGCTTCTTGCCCACCGGCGTGGAGCCGGTGAAAGTGATCTTGCGCACGATGGGGTGCGGGATCAGGTACTCGGAGATTTCGGAAGGCACACCAAACACCAGGTTCACCACACCGGCCGGCACACCCGCGTCGGCATAAGCGCGCACCAGCGCCGCGCAACTGGCGGGGGTTTCTTCCGGGCCTTTCAAGATGACCGAGCAGCCAGCGGCCAATGCGGCCGAGACCTTGCGCACCGCTTGGTTGATCGGGAAGTTCCAGGGCGTGAATGCCGCCACCACGCCCACCGGCTCTTTGATCACCAGCTGGCTCACGCCGTCGGCACGCGCCGGCACGATCTGGCCGTAGGTGCGGCGGGCTTCTTCGGCAAACCAGTCGATCAGGTCACCGGCCGACGCCGCCTCGGCCTTGGCTTCGGCCAGCGGCTTGCCTTGCTCCAGCGTCATCAGCTCGCCGATTTCGGCGGCGCGCTCGCGCATCAGGTCGGCCGCTTTGCGGAGTATCTTGTAGCGATCGAAGGCCGAGACCGCTCGCCACTGTTTGAAACCCTTGTCGGCCGCGGCGAGTGCGCGGTCGAGATCGGCGGTGCCGGCATGCGCCAAGCGCGCCAGCGTCTTGCCGGTGGCCGGGTTGATGATGGGTTCGCTTTTGCCGCTGGTGCCGGCGGTCCATTCACCGTCGATGAAGAGGGAAACGTCTGTGTACATGGGGTGTCCGTCCTTGCTGATCTGGCCGTGGGGAGGGGCTGCGGGCGCAGTGTCCTGGGCGCATTGTTCCCGCGATCGAGCGACCGTGTTGTCGCCCACGTTTCTCCCGCTCTGCGGAAAGGAGCCGATCAGTTGGCGCGTGCGGGCGGCACCGGCGTGCCCGGCGCGCGGGTGGTCGGTGAGGAGGAGGTCTCGGGTACCACCGGCTCCGGGGCTGCAGGGGTGGCCGGGACTTCTTGCCAGGCCGAGGGGCAGGCGCTGACGTAGGGGTAGTACATCTGTGCGTCGCGACAGTAATACCAGTAATGCATCTGCTGCGCCGCACTTGGCACGAACACCGGCTCGGCGCTCGGCTGCACGATGACGGGCCGCTCGACGACATATGGGAAGCCATAGCCGAACGGGATGCCCCACCAGAACGGGCCGCCAAACCACACATTCACCCGCGCGCGTGGGTGGGCCTCGGCGTGGTCGGCGACGGCCACCAGACCCAGCCCCATGACGGTGGCGATGACAAGGGCCCGCAGGCCAGGGGTGCGGTGCAGGTTCATGGGCGGACTCCTCAATGGCTCATTGGCGAACAGGTGGCGGCGGCTGGATGCCCGCAGGTGGGCGGGGTGGTGCCGGTGGCACGGCCGCTGGCGCGCTGCGGTAACCGGCGTAGCTCACGCCGGGCACCTGGTT
Organism: Burkholderiales bacterium; assembly: GCA_038241485.1. Classification (GTDB taxonomy): domain Bacteria; phylum Pseudomonadota; class Gammaproteobacteria; order Burkholderiales; family Burkholderiaceae_C; genus Rhizobacter. The sequence goes on along the minus strand of JBBRFR010000098.1, from coordinate 2,512 downwards.
GCCCTTGGCATACATGCACTGCTGGTAGGCGATGTCGTAGCGCCGCTGCGCGCCGTAGGCGGTCTGTGAACTCTGGTCGGAGCCCACCGCCGCACCGGTCACGCCACCGATGGCTGCGCCCACGCCCGCACCGCTGTGCCCACCCCCCGCGACGGCGCCCACGGCGGCGCCGAGCACGGCACCCGTCACTGCGGCGCCCACCGCACGCTGATTGGCGGCGTCACGGTTTTGGCTGCCCGATGAACTCACCGCCCAGTCGCGGCACAACCGGTCGTCGGCCACAAACACGTCAAACGGCTTGTGCGGGCCGGGCATCACCGCGACGGTGGGGCCGGTGGGCATCTGGGCGCAGCCGGTCAGGGCCAACAGGCTGGCCGCGAACAGCAGGTGTCGAGTGGTCATGGAGTTACCTCGGGCACAGGGGCAAGCTCAAACAACGGCAGGTGAACGGCTGGCGTTGACGTCTTTACATTCGCCTTGGAGCTGCCCCGGCCGGCGAACGTTCCGATCTTCACGCGGCGCCTGAGCTTGATTGCTTTTTGCATAAGGCGAATGGCGAGTAAGCATCCACTGATTCATTCGTTCTCTCCCTGGGCGGGTCTTTCTAGCATGCACGGCATCTCGCAACGAAAGCCATCTCATGAGCCTCTCCCGTAGCTTGCGCACCGCCATTGCCGCCACCACCCTGGGCCTGGCCGCTGGCGCCACCTTCGCCAAAGACATCACCCTGCTCAACGTGTCTTATGACCCGACGCGCGAGCTCTACCAGGAATACAACGCGGCTTTCGCCAAACACTGGAAGGCCAAAACCGGCGACACCGTGACGGTGAAGCAGTCGCATGGCGGCTCGGGCAAACAAGCGCGTTCGGTGATCGACGGCATCGACGCCGATGTGGCCACCCTGGCGCTGGCCTATGACATCGACGAGATTGCCGCGCGCGGCAAGCTGCTCGCCCCCGACTGGCAAAAGCGCCTCAAGCACAACAGCGCGCCTTACACCTCGACCTACGTCTTCCTGGTGCGCAAGGGCAACCCCAAAGGCATCAAGGACTGGGGCGACCTGGTCAAGCCGGGCGTGTCGGTCATCACCGCCAACCCCAAGACCTCGGGCGGCGCACGCTGGGGTTACCTGGCCGGCTACGGCTGGGCGCTCGAACAAGCTGGCGCGAACAGCCCCAACGCGGATGCCAAGGCCCGCGAATACATCACCAAGCTGTTCAACAACGTGCCGGTGCTCGACTCGGGGGCCCGCGGATCGACCGTGACCTTCGCCGAGCGGGGCCTGGGCGACGTGCTGCTGGCCTGGGAAAACGAGGCCCACCTGTCGCTGAAGGAGTTTGGCGCCGGCAAGTTCGACATCGTTTACCCGCCCAGCAGCATCTTGGCCGAGCCGCCGGTGACCGTGGTCGACAAGGTGGTCGACAAACGTGGCACCCGCGAGGTGGCCACGGCCTACCTCGCGTACCTGTACACACCCGAAGGGCAGGAGATCGCGGCGCGCCACTTCTACCGCCCGACCGACGCCAAGGTGGCGGCGAGGTACGCCAAGAACTTCCCGCCCGTGAAGCTGTTCACGATCGACGAGCTGTTTGGTGGCTGGACCAAGGCCCAAAAAACCCACTTCGCTGACGGCGGTGTGTTCGACCAGATCTACAGCAAGAACAAGTAAAAGCCGGTCTTAGCTCGCCAAGCGAATAAGCAAACTCAAAACCCATCGTTTCCCGCGCTTAAAGGAGGGCCTAGCATCGGTCTCCTTTTGATTGTGAGCACCTTGTCATGCGCCTGCCTCATGTTGTTTCCCGCCGTTCTGCTCTGAACTTGTCTCTGGCCACCTTGGCCTTGGTCGCAGCCCCTTGGGCCCAGGCTGCAGGGCCGACTTTGCTGAACGTGAGCTATGACGTGGCCCGCGAGCTGTACAAGGAGATCAACCCCGCCTTCATCAAACACTGGAAGGCGACCGCCGGCGAAGACCTCACCATCAACCAGTCGCACGGCGGCTCCAGCAAACAGGCGCGCTCGGTGATCGACGGGCTCGAAGCCGATGTGGTGACCATGAACCAGTCGAGCGACATCGACGCCATTGCCAGCCGGGGCAAGCTGCTCCCCGAAGACTGGGCCAAACGGCTGCCCAACAACAGCGCACCCACCACTTCGACTACCGTGATCCTGGTGCGCAAGGGCAACCCCAAAGGCATCAAGGACTGGGCCGATTTGGCCAAGCCCGGCGTGAGCGTGGTCATCCCCAACCCCAAGATCACTGGCAACGGCCGCTACACCTACGTGGCAGCCTGGGGCGGCCTGGTCAAGGGCGGCGCCACGCCCGCACAAGCGCGCGAAACGGTGCAGAAAATCTTTGCCAACGTGCCGGTGTTCGACGGCGGCGGGCGTGCCGCCACCACCACCTTCGCGCAGCGCAACATTGGTGACGCGCTGTGCACCTTCGAGAGCGAGATCAACCTCATCAAGCAGGAGTTCGGCGACAACTTCGAGGTGGTCTATGCCAAGTGGAGCA
>JBBRFR010000097.1:0-11303 GCA_038241485.1 Burkholderiales bacterium | reverse complement strand
GCATCGGCGAAGGCCACTTCTTCGGCCCCGTGCATCTTGGGTTTGACGATATAGACCGAGCCGTGGTGCGAATTGCGCAGGCCCGCGACCCGGGTCAGATCGTGCTTGGCGATCAGAACGGTGATGGCGGCATCCATCAGGCCCTCGAAGACCTCATTCCCCTCGCGGTCCAGAATGGCCGGGTTGGTCATCAGGTGGCCCACATTGCGCACAAACATCAGCGAGCGGCCATGCAGCGCGACGGGCTTGCCCTTGGGGCCGGTGTACACGCGGTCGGGGTTCAAGCCACGGGTGAAGGTCTTGCCGCCCTTGCTCACTTCTTCGGTCAGCGTGCCCTTCAAGATGCCCAGCCAGTTGCCGTAGGCCAGCACCTTGTCTTGCGCATCGACCACGGCCACCGAGTCTTCGAGGTCGAGGATGGTGGAGAGCGCGGCTTCGAGCACCAGGTCAGACACACCCGCCGCGTCGGACCTGCCGATGGCGGTGTTGCGGTCGATGCGGATGTCGAGGTGCAGGCCGTTGTGTTGCAGCAGCACCGACGACGGTGCGACGGCCTCGCCCTGGTAGCCGATGAACTGCTTGCTGTCTTTCAGGCCCGTGGTCTTGCCGTTCTTCAGTGCGACGACCAGCTTGCCGCCCTTGACGGCGTAGCCCACTGAGTCAATGTGCGAGCCCTTGTCCAGCGGCGCGGTGCGGTCGAGCACATAGCGTGCGTATTCGATGACCTTGGCGCCACGCACCGGGTTGTAGGCCCCGGCGCGGGTGGCGCCGTTGGCTTCTGACAGGGCATCGGTGCCGTACAGCGCGTCATACAGCGAGCCCCAGCGCGCGTTGGCAGCGTTCAGCGCATAACGGGCGTTGAGGATCGGCACCACCAGCTGCGGGCCGGCTTGCAGCGCCAGCTCGGCGTCGACGTTCTGGGCGGTGGCCTTGGCCTTCTTGGGCTGCGGCGTCAGGTAGCCGATGGCCTCCAGGTGCTTGCGGTAGGCCTTCATGTCGCCGTTGGGGCCGGGGTGGGCGGTGTGCCAGGCGTCCATCTCGGTTTGCAGGCGGTCGCGCTCGGCCAACAGGGCGATGTTTTTGGGGGCGAGGTCGCGCACGATGGCGTCGAAGCCCTTCCAGAAAGAGGCGCTCTCAACGCCGGTGCCGGGCAGCACCTGGTCTTCGATGAAGCGGTGCAGCTCAGTGGCAACTTGCAGGCTGTGGACGGGGGTGCGAGCGGTCATGGTTTTCCTCGGGGAATCGGCAAAGAAGGAATCTATTCGATATCCAAGCGTTTATTAAGTGGCTTGAACAAGCAAGATTCATGACTCCGCGAGAGGTAATCTCGCGATCCATGGACAAGCTCAAGCAGATTGAATCCTTCGTCGCGGTGGCCGCCAAGGGCAGCCTGACGGCTGCGGCCGCCGCCGAAGGCATGGCCCCGGCCGTGGTGGGCCGGCGCATCGATGCGCTGGAAGAGCGCCTGGGCGTGAAGCTGCTGCTGCGCACCACCCGGCGCATCACGCTGACGCACGAAGGCAGTGCCTTTCTCGAAGACTGTCAGCGCTTGTTGGCCGACCTGGCCAATGCCGAAGCCAGTGTCAGCGAGGGTGGCGTGAAAGCCAGTGGTTACTTGCGCATCACCGCGCCGGCCGGCTTCGGGCGCCGCCACGTGGCGCCGCTGGTGCCCGGTTTTGTGGCACAGCACCCCGATGTGAACGTGTCGCTGAACCTGAGCGACCGGCTGGTCGACATCGTCAACGAAGGGTTTGACTGCGCCGTGCGGGTGGGCGACCTGCCCGACAGCAGCCTGGTCAGCGTGCGCCTGGCCGACAACCGCCGCCTGTGTGTGGCCACCCCGCAGTACCTGGCGCGCGCCGGCACTCCGAAGCACCCCAACGACCTGGCCCGCCACGACTGCCTCACGCTCAGCACCGACGCCAGCCAGACCCGCGGCTGGGCCTTCACGCTCGGGGCTGAGGTGACCCACCTGCGCCTGAACGGCCGGCTCGACTGCAACGACGGCCAGGTGCTGCACGACTGGTGCCTGGCGGGGCTGGGCATTGCCTGGCGTTCCACCTGGGAGGTGCACAGCCAGGTGGCGGCCGGCACGCTGGTGAGCGTGCTCGATGACTTTGCCGCGCCGCCCAACGGCATCTACGCCCTCTTTCCGCAGCGCAAACACCTGCCGCTGCGGGTGAGGCTGTGGGTGGACTACCTGAAGCAGCGTTACGGCGACGCCGGCTACTGGCAGCAGAAAAGCTGAACCCGAAAAGAACAGCGCCCGGCATGCCGGGCGCTGTTCTTGGGAGCAAGCCGGTTCAGGCCGGCTTGTTGGACAGGCAGCTCTTCATGAACGCCTTGCGCTCATCGCCCTTTTTGTCTTTGGCGTCGGCGTTGCAGGTCTTCATCTTTTCCTGCTGGGCGGCCTTCGCGCTCACCGGCGCGTTTGACAGGCAGGTCTTCATGAAGGCCTTGCGCTCATCGCCCTTCTTGTCGCCGGCGTCGGCGTTGCAAGTGGTCATCTTGGACTGCTGCTTGCTCGGCGCCGATGCGGCGTCGGCGGCATGCGCCGAGACGGCCAAGGACGACAGGGCAACGGCCAGCACGCTGATCAGGTGTTTCATCGAGGTTCCTTCCCGGGGTGTGAAGACGAAGAGTTCGCCGGGTCGGATTGGAGCACTGCCGCACGCCCCCAGCAAGAAGCTCAACGCATCAAGACGTCGCCGTGCTGACACAGCGCAAACCACTCAAAGAAAAGTCAAAGAATGCGGCGCGGGTGGGCGATGGCTTCGTGCGCCGCGTGCAGCCGGCGCACCAGTACGCGAATGAAGGCTTCGTCAAACAGGTGCCGGCAGTTGGGGCTGACCTGCGCCAGCGTCTCGGGTGTGAACGAGATGGTGGTGGCCGGGTCGGTGACCACCACGTTGGTGCTGTGGCGGCGCAGCTCGGGGCTGGGCGCGAGGTAGGCCATCTCGCCCACCGAGGTACCGGAGCCGAGCTGCGCGACCTTGTTGCCGTCGCGAAATACCTCGACCTCGCCCTGCGCAATGATGTGAAAACTGTTGCCCTCTTCGCCCTTGCTGTACAGCGCGTGGCCAAACGGGAAACGCTGCCACTTGGCACGGTGCACCACCTCCCACAGCTCCACGTCGCCGAAGCTGGCAAAGAAGTCGAGTGTGCGCAGCAGGTTGAAGCGCTCCGAGTCGAGCACACCTTGCAAGTGGCCGCGTGGCACTTGCTGGCTGGTGATCAGGCTGGAGAGCGCCTGGGCGAAGTCGTCCCAGGTGGTGTAACGGTCTTCGGGGCGTTTGGCCACGGCCGACAAGATCACGTTGTCGACCCCCGAGCCCACGCCCGAGCGCAGCGCCGAGAGTAGCGTGGGCTCGGCGGTGTAGATCTGGTTCATCATGGCCGACTGCGAGGTCGAGTCGAACAGCGGCCGCCCGGCGATCAGGTGGTAGAGCACCGCGCCCAGCGAGTACATGTCGGCGCGGCAGTCGAGCGTGCTGCCGTCGAGTTGCTCGGGCGACATGTAGGCAAGCGAGCCCACGCGGTAAACCTGGGTCGTCTCCGACGCCATGTTGAGCGCGCTGCCGAAGTCGCTGATCTTCACGTCGGTGATGTTGCCGTTGTGGATCACGGCCAACAGGTTGGCGGGTTTCACGTCGCGGTGGATCAAGCCTTGCCTGTACACATAACCGAGCGCCATCGCGCACTTGAAGCCAATTTCAACGATCAGTTCGAGCGGCAGCAGCTGGTCGGCGCGGCAATACGGGCGCAGCGTGCTGCCGGGCACGTGCTCCATCACCAGATATGACTCAAGCGGGTCGACCACCGCGTCGTAGATCTGCACCACGTTCGGGTGCTTGAGGCGCCCCACCAGCGCGGCTTCGGCGGCAAAGAAGCGCTCGAAGTAGCGCCCGTCGGTGGGGTCGTTGGTGGAGCCGGCGCGCACACGCTTGATGGCCACGTCGCGCTGATGGAAGTCGTCACGTGCCAGAAAGACTTCGCTGGTCGCGCCTTCCCCCAGGCGGCGCAGCACCGGGTACTTGCCGATCTGGGCCGGCAGGGGCAGTCCGCCAAAGGAGCTGGGCGTGGGCGTGTGAGAAGAAGACATGCGAACTGGCATCTTGGCACTGTCGCGCTCGACCTGCATGCCAAATTGGGCACAAATCGTTGCGCTTATCCGGGCCTTTGCGCTGGCTCAAGCCCTGGAAGGCGGCCACTTAGAATCTGCCGATGATCCAAGCCAAACAAGACTTGCTGCGCGCACTGCAGGAGTCTCTTGCCGAGCTGAGCCCCGGCAACACCCTCAGCGCCGCCTTCGAGTCACCCAAACAAGCCGCCCACGGCGACCTCGCCTGCACCGCGGCCATGCAGCTTGCCAAGCCGCTCAAGAAAAACCCGCGCGAACTCGCGCAGGCCTTGATCGACGCACTCAATCGCCGTGCTGCCGTGCAGCAATGGGTCGAGGCGATGGAAATTGCCGGCCCCGGCTTCATCAATCTGCGCCTCAAAGCGGCTGCCAAGCAGGCCGTGGTGCGCGAGGTATTGAGCCAGGCCGAGGCCTTTGGCCGCCAGCCCGCCCATGGCCGCAAGCTGATGGTCGAGTTTGTCTCGGCCAACCCCACCGGCCCCTTGCATGTGGGCCATGCGCGCCAGGGCGCCTTGGGCGACTCGATCTGCCACTTGTTCGAGACACAAGGCTGGGACGTCACCCGCGAGTTCTATTACAACGACGCCGGCGTGCAGATCGCCACGCTCGCCACTTCCACCCACGCGCGCATCAAGGGCGTGAAGCCGGGCGATGCCGAGTGGCCGCCCAACGCGTACAACGGCGACTACATCGCCGACGTGGCCTCCGACTTTCTGGGCAAGAAGACCATCACGGCCGACGACCGCGAGTTCACCGCCTCGGGTGACCCCGACGACCTGGACAACATCCGCCAGTTCGCCGTGGCCTACCTGCGCCACGAGCAAGACCTCGATCTGCAGGCCTTCGGCGTCAAGTTCGACAACTACTTTCTCGAATCGAGCCTGTACACCAATGGCCGTGTCGAAGCCACGGTGGCGCAACTGGTGGCCGCCGGCAAGACCTACGAGCAAGACGGTGCCTTGTGGCTCAAGACCACGGACGATGGCGACGACAAAGATCGTGTCATGAAAAAGTCCGATGGCAGCTACACCTACTTCGTGCCCGATGTGGCCTACCACGTCACCAAGTGGGAGCGCGGTTTCACCAAGGTAATCAACTGCCAGGGCACCGACCACTACGGCACCATCGCCCGCGTGCGCGCTGGCTTGCAGGGTGTGGGCCAAGGTATTCCGAGGGGCTACCCCGACTACGTGCTCAACACGATGGTGCGTGTGGTGCGCGACGGCGCCGAAGTGAAAATCTCCAAGCGCGCCGGCAGCTACGTGACGCTGCGCGACCTGATCGACTGGACCAGCAAAGACGCGGTGCGCTTCTTTCTGATCAGCCGCAAGGCCGACACCGAGTTCACCTTCGACGTTGACCTCGCGGTCAAACAAAACGACGAAAACCCGGTGTTCTACGTGCAGTACGCGCATGCGCGCATCTGCTCGGTGCTGCAGCACCGCGACGACACACCGCTCGAAGCGGCCGACCTGTCTTTGCTCACCGCGCCGACCGAGGCCGCGCTGATGCTCAAGCTGGCCGACTACCCCGAGATGCTCACCCGCGCCGCCGCCGACCTGGCGCCGCACGACGTGGCCTTCTACCTGCGCGACGTGGCCGGTGCGTTCCACAGCTACTATGCCGCCGAGCGTTTCCTGGTGAACGACAACGCGGCACTCACACGCGCCCGCCTGGCCTTGCTGGCCGCGACGAGGCAGGTGCTGCGCAACGCGCTCACCCTGCTCGGCGTGAGCCAGCCCGACAAGATGTGATGGAGATCGAATGAAGATGCAACGTGCTGCCAGCCCCCGCCGCCAACAAGGCAGCTTCGTCATCGGCCTGATCATCGGCCTGTTGGTCGGCCTGGCCTTGGCCCTGGGCGTGGCGCTCTACATCGCCAAGGTGCCGGTGCCTTTCATGAACAAGGTGCCGCAACGCACCGCTGAACAAGACGCGGCCGAAGTCGAAAAGAACAAAAACTGGGACCCGAACAGCGCCCTGCACGGCAAGCCCGCCGCGCGACCGGGGGCCACGGCCAGCGGCACGGTGACGCCGCCTCCGCAGGCCGTGCCGCCCACGCTGCCCCCGCCGGTGGCCACCACCAAGCCCGACCCGGCGGCCATCCTCGCTGGCAAACCACCGGCCGAGAGCACGGTGTCCACGAAACCGGGCACTGATGCGTTAAGTTACTTTGTACAAGTCGGTGCGTTTGGCCGGGTCGAAGAAGCCGAGGCGCAGCGCGCCAAGCTCGCGATGTCGGGCCTGGCGGCCAAGCTCACCGAGCGCGAACAGTCCGGGCGCACGGTGTACCGGGTGCGGCTGGGGCCGTTCGACCGGAAAGAAGAAGCCGCACAAGTCAAAGAAAAGCTGGAAAGCGCAGGCGTGGAGTCGGCGCTGGTTCAGGTTCAGAAGTGAGCCGCTGAACCAAACCGGCCCGGGCGCACTCCACACCGTCACATTGACCTTGGAAACTGACACAACATGAACCGACGCGACTTTTCATCACAACTGGTGGGCCTGGGCCTCGGAACCGCAGCACTGTCGGCCGGCTTGCCGGCGCTGGCGCAAGGCGCCCCGGTCGAGGGCAAACAGTACGTACGCCTGGGCACCCTGGCGCCGGTGAATGCCCCGGCCGGCAAGATCGAGGTGGTCGAGTTCTTCTGGTACGGCTGCCCGCACTGCAGCGCCTTCGAGCCCACGCTCGATGCCTGGTCGAAAAACCTGCCGGCCGACATCGCCTTCCGCCGCGTGCCGGTGGCCTTCCGCGAGGCTTATGCGCCCCAGCAACAGGCTTATTACGCGCTCGAAGCCCTGGGCAAGGTCGAAGCCCTGCACCGCCGTGTGTTCTACGCGATTCACAACGACCGCCAGCGCCTGGAAAAGCCCGACGACATTGCCGCCTTCATGGAAAAGAACGGCATCCCCCGCGCGCAGTTCATGGAGGTGTTCAACTCGTTCTCGGTGCAAACCAAGGCCAAGCAGGCCACCCGCCTGGCCGACGCCTACAAGATCGACGGTGTGCCTGCCATGGGCATCCACGGCCGCTTCTTCACCTCGGGTACCTTGGCGGGTTCGCCTGAAAAGGCGTTGCAGGTCACCGAGTACCTGATCAAGACCTTGCGCAAAAGCTGAGGCGTTTGCGCAGCGCTGAGCGGCAAAACTGCCTGAAGCGCGTCCCGGCGGCATGAATCTGTCGGCTAGAATGGCCTGCAAGTTTCATGCCGCAATGACCACACCCTTCTTCCCCTCCTGGACCCGGCTTCTCCCCGCCTGCGCGCTCGCGCTGGTGGCCGTGTCCCTGCCCGCGCAGGCCGAGAAGGCCGACCGCCTGCAGAAGATGGAGGTCGAGTCTGACCAGCCCGGCAGGGTCGACCTGCAAAACCAGATCGTGGTCTTCAACGGCAACGTGGAGGTCACCAAGGGCACCATGGTCATCCGCGCCAACCGCATCGAGGTGCGGGAAAGCCCGGACGGTTACCAGTACGCCATCGCCGTCGGCAGCAGCAACCGGCCGGCGAGTTTTCGCCAGAAGCGCGAAGGCGTCAACGAGTTCATCGAAGGCCAGGCCGAGCGGCTCGAATACGACAGCAAGGCCGACACCATCCGTTTCATCAACCAGGCCTCGGTCAAACGCCTGCGCGGCACCGAAGTGGCCGACGAGGTGACGGGCGCGCTCATCACCTACGACAACACCGCCGAGCTTTTCATCGTGTCGGGTGGGGCTGCGGCCGCCACGCCTGCCAACCCCACCGGGCGGGTGCGTGCGGTGCTGACCCCGCGCCAAGACTCGCCGGCCGCGGCCGAAGCGGCATCGGCCGCCAAGGGAGCCAAGCCTTGAATGCCGCTGCTCCGCACGAGCTGCTCTCCACCACCAGCCGGCTCGAGGCTGCGGGCCTGCAAAAGAGCTACGGCGCACGCATGGTGGTGAAAGACGGGCGACTGGCGGTGCACAGCGGCGAGGTGGTCGGCTTGCTCGGCCCCAACGGTGCCGGCAAGACCACGTGCTTCTACATGATCGTGGGCCTGGTGCGCGCGGATGCCGGCGAGATCAGCATCGACGGCCAGCGTGTCGAGCGCCTGCCCATCCACAAACGTTCGCGTCTGGGCTTGAGTTATCTGCCGCAAGAAGCGTCGATCTTTCGCAAGCTCACGGTCGAAGAAAACATCCGCGCGGTGCTTGAGCTACAGCATGGCCCCGACGGCCGTGCGCTGCCCAAGGCCACCATCGACAAGCTGCTCAACGGCCTGCTCCACGACCTGAGCATCGAGAAGCTGCGCGACAGCCCGGCGCCAGCACTCTCGGGTGGCGAGCGCCGTCGGGTGGAGATCGCCCGGGCCCTCGCCACGCAGCCCCGTTTCATCCTGCTCGACGAGCCGTTTGCCGGCGTCGACCCGATCGCCGTGCTGGAGATCCAGCGCATCATCGGTTTCCTCAAGGCGCGTGGCATCGGTGTGCTGATCACTGACCACAACGTGCGCGAGACGCTGGGCATCTGCGACCGCGCTTACATCATCAGCGAGGGGCGTGTGCTGGCCGAAGGCACGCCGACCGAAATCGTCGAGAACGCCGACGTGCGAAAGGTCTACCTCGGCGAACACTTCCGCATGTGATGAGACCCCCCCGAAGCGCCTTCGGCGCCTCCCCCCCAGGGGGCGCCACCAGCGGCCCGGCAAAGCCGGTTCCGCGGTGTCCGCTCGATGTCCGCTGCGACGCGTTCCGCGTCTTGCGGTTTGTGCGCTGAACCTGTACGGGTCGAGCCGACAGCATGAAACCTTCATTGCAAGTACGCCTGTCGCAGCATCTGGCGCTCACGCCGCAGCTCCAGCAGTCGATCCGCTTGCTGCAACTCTCCACACTCGAACTCCACCAGGAAGTCGAGCAGATGCTGGAGCAGAACCCCTTCCTCGAAGCCGAAGAAGAAGCTGCCGCCGCCTTCGAGCCGATGACCGAGCGCATCTCGCCCTCGGAGCATGTGGCGGAGCGTGAAGCCGAACGGGTGGCCGAACCGCACTCCGACTCGGCGCCCGACGAAGCCACGCCGGGTGTGGACAGCGCCGAGTTCGGCACCACCGAACGCGAAGACTGGGAAAACGGCACCGAGCGTGACGACTTCGACGGCATCCGCGAGCTGCCCAGCAGCAGCGGCACCGGCACCAACAACGACAGCGACGACTTCGACCCGCAAGAGCGCAACGCCGTCGGCGAGAGCCTGCAAGAGCACCTGCGCAACCAGCTGCTGGGCATGCGCCTGAGCGCCGAAGACGCCGCCGCCGTCACCGTGCTGATCGAGTCGCTCAACGACGACGGTTACCTCGCCGACCCGCTCGAAGAGATCGCCGCTCAGCTCGCCGACAGCGACGCGCAACGCGAAGAATTGCTGGAGCGCCTGCAATGCGCGCTCAAGTGGCTGCAAAACATGGAGCCGCTGGGCGTAGGCGCCAGCAACCTGGGCGAATGCCTCACGCTGCAGCTGCGCGCCTTGACGCGCAGCGAAGCGCAGATGATCGCCATCATGATCTGCAAGCAGCACCTGGAGTTGCTGGCCCGCCGCGACATGAAGAAGCTGATGGCCGCCACCGGCGCCGATGAAGAGCTGATCAAGCAGGCGCAAACGCTCATCGTGGCCACCGAGCCCAAGCCGGGCCGCCAGTTTGCGCGCGCCGAGGCCAACATCATCGTGCCCGACGTGATCGTGCAGAAGTCGGGCCGCACCTGGAAAGTGGTGCTTAACCCCGACGTGATGCCCAAGCTGCGCATCAACGATCTTTACGCCCAGGCGATTCGTGGCAGCCGCGGTTCGGGCGGCGCCAACGCGGGCTTGAGTTCACGCTTGCAAGAAGCGCGCTGGTTCATGAAAAACATCCAGCAGCGCTTTGACACCATCCAGCGGGTGTCGCAAGCCATCGTCGAGCGGCAAAAGAGCTTTTTCACCCACGGCGAGATCGCGATGAAGCCGCTGGTGCTGCGCGAGATTGCCGACGAGCTGGGCCTGCACGAATCAACCATCTCGCGCGTGACCACCGCCAAATACATGGCAACGATGTTCGGCACCTTCGAGTTGAAGTATTTCTTCGGCTCTTCCCTCAACACCGATGCCGGGGGCAACGCATCGAGCACTGCGGTGCGTGCGCTCATCAAGCAGCTGGTGGCGGCCGAAGACCAGGCCAAGCCGCTGTCGGACAGCCAGCTCTCCAAGATGCTCGAAGAGCAAGGCATCCAGGTCGCGCGGCGCACCGTCGCCAAGTATCGTGAGGCGCTGAAGATCGCGCCGACGCAGTTGCGCAAGGCGATGTGACGGGCGCCCACTGATGGCCTTGCCGATCTTTCTGCCCTGCGCCGCCGGCGTCGAAGGCCTGCTGGCCGAGGAGGTTCGCACGCTGCTGCCAGCCTGCGCAGTGACCGAGCAGCGCGGCGGCGTCGCCCTGCAAGGCGAGCCGCTGGAGATCATGGCCCTGAACCTGGAAAGCCGCCTGGCGCAGCGCGTCCTCGTCGAGGTCGGCTACTGCGCGTATCGCGGCGAGGAGGAGCTCTACGACATGGCCCTGGCGATCGACTGGACCGAGTGGGTCACACCGCGCCACACCCTGCGCGTCGACACCACCGTGCACCGCAGCCCGCTGCGCAGCGTCAACTTCGCCGCCCTGCGAATCAAGGACGCGGTCTGCGACATGCTGCGCGATGCCACCGGGCAGCGGCCCAGCGTCGACACCCGTCATCCGGACCTGCAGCTGGTGCTGCACCTCGGCGAGGAGCACGCGCAGCTCTACATCGACACCTCCGGTGAGGCGCTCTTCAAGCGCGGTTGGCGCATCGACAAGGGAGACGCGCCGCTGAAGGAAACGCTTGCAGCTGCGATGCTCGCCGCGGCCGGCTGGCGCGGCACGCCCGAAGAGGGCGGCGCCCTGCACGATCCCTGCTGCGGCTCCGGCACGATCGCGATCGAGGCGGCCCAGATCGCCTGTGGCATCGCTCCAGGCCTCAAGCGCCCTTTCGCCTTCGAGGGCCTGCTGCCGTTCGCGACCGCGGAGATGCGCGCGGCGTGGCAGCGGCTCAAGAGCCACGCCACCGCGCGTATCCACCCGGCGCGCGTGCCGGTCTCCGGCAGCGACGTCTCGTTCCGGATGGTCGACTTCGCCCGCCGCAACGCCGAGCGTGCCGGCGTCGCCGGCGCCATCGTCT
>JBBRFR010000096.1:0-11394 GCA_038241485.1 Burkholderiales bacterium | reverse complement strand
GTGTGAGCGCTACGACGCCCCGCGCACCCTGGCGGGCACGGGGCCGGGCCGCCCCGCCCGCCGCGCAGGACAAGTCCAAGGAAAAGTGCTACGGCATTGCCAAGGCGGGGCAAAACGACTGCGCCAACTTGTCGGGCTCTCACTCGTGCGCCGGCCAGTCCAAGGTCGACAAGGCGCCTGACGAATGGAAGTACGTCGCCAAGGGCACCTGCAAAGACATGGGCGGCACCGACGCCGACACGGCCAAGAAGGGCATGAAGAAGTGATGTGCCGGGGCTGAGCTGCGCGTGAATCCGACACATGCACGGCCAGGCATCGGCCTGCGCCAGCCCCATTACGCCGAGCTGCTGGAGCGACGCCCCGCGCTCGGCTTTGTCGAAGTGCACTCCGAGAACTTTTTTGCTGACGGTGGCGCGGCGCTGGCCGTGTTGCACGAGGCGCGCTCGCACTATGCGCTGAGCCTGCACGGTGTGGGCCTGGCGCTGGGCTCCGCCGCCGGGCTCGACCCCTGGCACCTCGATCAGCTGGCAAGGCTGGTCGAGCGCACCGAGCCCGTGCGGGTGTCAGACCACGCCTGCTTCGCGCGCGCGCCGCAGCGTGAGGGTGGGCCGGTGCTGCACGGCAACGACTTGCTGCCACTGGCCTTCACCCACGCCTCGCTGGCCGTCATGGTGGCCAACGTGTCGCAAGTGCAAGAGCGGCTCCAGCGCCCCATCCTGGTCGAAAACCTCTCGGCTTATCTGAGCTTCGCTGAGCGCGAATTCAGCGAGCCCGAGTTCTTCAACTTGTTGGCGCAGCGCAGTGGCTGCGGCTTGCTGCTCGACGTCAACAACCTGGTGGTCAACGCGCTCAACGACGCGCAGCCCGACCCGGTGCGCAGTGCGTGCGACTGGGTCGATGCACTGGCCGCAGGCATCGTCGGCGAGATCCACCTCGCGGGCTACCAAGATCTCGGTGACATCGTGATCGACGACCACGGCAGCCGCGTGCACGCGCCGGTGTGGCAGGTGTATCGCCACACCATCGAACGCCTGGGCTGCGTGCCCACGTTGGTGGAGTGGGACACCGAACTGCCTTCGCTCGATGTGCTGCTGGGCGAAGCGCAGACCGCCGCCGACGTGATGACCCGCTGCGCACCATGAACGGCGAAGCACAACGCCAACAAGCGCTCATCGCCGCGCTGTGGGGCGCGGGTGAGCTGCATGGCCTGGCGCACAGCGCCTCGCGCATTCAACGCGGCCTGCAGGCCTATCAGGCGCATGCGGGGGCAGCGGGCGAGCGTGCGCTGGCGGCCAGCTTCCCGACCGTGCAGGCGCTGATGGGCGAAGAGTCGTTTGCCGCCCTCGCGCGGGTGTTCTGGCGCAGTCATGCGCCAACACGCGGCGACCTCGCAACCTATGGCGAGAGCTTGCCGGCATTCATCGCCGACAGCGAGCAATTGACTGACGTGCCCTACCTCGCCGACACCGCCCGACTCGACTGGCAGGTGGCCGCCACCGAGCGCGCGGCCGACGCCACCCTCGACAGCCACTCGCTGAGCCTGCTGGCACAAGCGCAGCCGGCGCAACTGCGCTTGCAGCTGATGCCCGGCACCGCGCTGGTGGCAAGCCATTACCCCATCGTGAGCGTGTGGCTGGCCCACCGCCTGGGTGAGGGGGCGGCTGAGCGGCGAGACCAGGCCCGCCAAGCGCTGGCCCAGGGTGTGGCCGAAACGGCCCTGGTCTGGCGCTCGGGTTGGCGCGCGCAGGTGCAGTCGCTCAGCCCCGAGATCGCAGGCTGGATGCGCAGCCTGCTGCGCGGCGATACGCTCGCCATCGCCCTGGCCGAAACGGGTGAGGGTTTTGTGTTCGAGCCCTGGCTGCTGCAGGCCTTGCAAAACGGCTGGTTGCTGCGCGCCGAACCTGTCGGTTGATCTTTTTGGACAGCGTGCGTGCAAGAAGCCGCGCGCCGATGCGACCCACACGCTGTGAACACATCAGAACCCACCATGACCACCATCCCCTTTCTCAACCCGTTCCTCAACCCGTTGCTCAGCCTGTGGGGCCGCCTTGTCGCCGGCCTTGAAACATTGCAGCCGCTGGCACAGCTCTCCGCGCGCTTCTACGTTGCGCAGGTCTTCTTTCTTTCCGGCCTGACCAAGATCAACGACTGGGACACCACGCTCGCCCTGTTTGCCGACGAGTACCAGGTGCCGCTCTTGTCGCCCGCCGTTGCGGCCTTTGCCGGCACGGCGGGTGAGCTGGTGTTGCCGGTGCTGCTCTTGCTCGGGCTGGCCGGGCGCTTGGCGGCTCTGGGCTTGTCGGTGCTCAACGTGGTGGCGGTGGTGAGCTTGGCCGAGATCGCCCCGGCCGCGCTGCAGCAGCACGTGTTCTGGGGCAGCCTCTTGATCGCGCTGCTGCTGTGGGGACCCGGCCGCTGGTCGCTCGACCGTGTGCTGGAGCCGCGCTTGATGAGGGTTGCTTGACCCGCCCCGGGCACCGATACACTCCAGCGCCGCCGGGGCGCGGTGCATCCTTCTGACACTGATGACGCATCTCGTTCTGCTGGCCTGTTTGGCCGTCGCGATGTGCCTGCTTTCGCCGCGCGTGGTGGCGGCGGGTGAAAGCCAATGTTTTGGCACGGTCTCCAAGGGCAGGCTCGACAACGGCGTGCAGCTGCCCTTGAGCGGCGCCAACTTCAGCAGCTACAGCACGCTGGCGGCCACCGCGGGGCGCACGCATGTTCACTCCAAGGTAGCCCAGGTCATCGTGGCGGCGTATGCGGCGCTTGCCGTGGCCGAGCCCGGCAAGACCTACGTCTACGGCGAAACGGGTTGGCCGTCAGGTGGGCGTTTTCGCCCACACCGCACCCATCAGAACGGTTTGTCGGTCGACTTCTTCGTGCCCGTGTTGAACGCGGCCGGCCAGTCGGTGCCGCTGCCCACCGAGCTCACGCAAAAGCTGGGTTATGACATCGAGTTCGATGCAAACGCAAAGTTCGGCGAATACCGCATCGACTTCGTGGCCCTGGGCGAGCACCTGTACCAGCTGCAGCTGGCCGCCAAGGCGCGCGGCGTGGGCATCTCGCTGGTGATCTTGGAGCCGGCGTTTCTGGCCCGTCTGTGGGCCACCCCGCGCGGGCCCTATTTGCGCGCGAACCTGCCCTTCATGAAAGGCCAGGCCTGGGTGCGACACGACGAGCACTACCACGTTGATTTCGCCGTGCCGTGCAAGGTGCATGGCAGCTGAAGGCGAACGCCGCGCTGGCTACTTCACGACAGGTCGCGCGGCCGGAAGGTCATGTCGATTTGCGGCGGCACCGTGCCGTCGGTGTCGCGCGGCAGGATCTCGGTCTTGTCGAGGGCGCGCAGCACGGCGTCGTCCCACTCCTTCACGCCGCTGCTTTGTTTGAGCTTGCGCGAGACGATGGTGCCGTCTGGCCCCAGGCGCACGTCGACGATGGCTGCCGGGTTGCCGCTGATCGTGTCGGGGAACACGATGTTGGGTTTGATGCGGGCGATGATGCGCCCGGCGTAACCCGCTGAAGGCCCGGCGCTGCGCGCGGCGGTGCCGCTCGGGCTGCCGCCATCCACACCCATCATCTCTTTGATGCGCGCGAGGTTCTTGTCGCGCTGCTCGTCGAGCTTCTTTTGCTTCTCGGCTTCGGCCTTGGCGAGCTTGGCCTTTTCTTCCAGGGCCTTCTTCTTGTTGAGCTTGTCTTTTTCTTCCTGCTCGCGTTTTTCTTCTTCTTCTTTTTTCTTGAGCTTTTCTTGTTTGGCCTTCTCGATGGCGATCTGCGGATCGGGCGCGGCCTTGGGTTCGGGTTTGGCTTCGACCGGCTTGGGGGTTGGGGTGGGCTTGGGTTCCGGTTTGGGCTCAGGCGCGATGTCGCGCTGCGCCGCCACCTGAGGCACTGCGGCCCACAACTCGGCCTCCACGCCCTCGGGCTCGCTGGCCCGCCAGCTCACACCGAAGGCCAGCGCCACCACCAGGCCCAGGTGCACCACCGTCGACAAGGCCAGGCCACGGCTGGTGCCGTCGGATGACTTGGGCATCAGGTTGTCGCGCTGGAACGAGGGCGTGGCCATCAGCAAGCGCCGTTCAGCCGTTGCTCTTCACCGACAGGCCGACACGCTGCACACCGGCCTTTTGCAGCAAGTCCATCACGCGTACCACGGCCTCGTACTTCACCGCCTTGTCGGCCGAGATCACCACCGGCACCTGTGTATCGCCTCCTTGCGCCGCGCTCACGCGGTCGGCCAGGTTCTTCAGCGTCATGGTCGACACGTCTTTGTTATCAACGCGCAGGCGCAGCGCTTCGTCCTTGGCCACCACCACCTCGATCACCTTCTTGGGCTGCTGCTTGCTCTTGCCGATGCTGGGCAGATCGACCACGCCGGTGGTGATGAGGGGCGCGCTCACCATGAAGATGATCAGCAGCACCAGCATCACGTCGATGAAGGGCACCATGTTGATCTCGTTGATGGTGCGGCGGCGTGAACCACCGCGCATCGGGGTGACGGCGGGCATGTCAGGTCTCCTGCCGGGCCGCCCCAAAGGAGGCCTGCGCCCCCTCGGGGGGCAGTGAACGCATGTGAGCGTGGGGGTACTTCATCTCAGCGCATCCCGGTGGTGGCACCGGCACCCACTGAGGTCGCGGGTGGCAGCGGCTGGCTGGCATTGCGCTGCAGGATGTTGGAGAACTCTTCGATGAAGGTTTCCATCTGCATCGCGATGCGGTCGATGTCGCGCGCAAAACGGTTGTAGGCAATCACCGCCGGGATGGCGGCGAAGAGGCCGATGGCGGTGGCCACCAGCGCCTCGGCAATGCCCGGCGCCACCGTGGCAAGCGACACCTGCGTGAGATTGGCCAGGCCGACGAAGGCATGCATGATCCCCCACACCGTGCCAAACAGGCCCACGTACGGCGACACCGAGCCCACGGTGGCGAGGAAAGAGAGGTTGGCCTCGACCACGTCGAGCTCGCGCTGGAAGCTCGCACGCATGGCGCGGCGCGAGCCGTCGAGCAGCAGGCCGCTGTCGGCCACACGGCGCTCGCGCATCTTGATGAACTCGCGCATGCCGGCGGCGAAGATGCGCTCCATCGGCGCACCCTCGACGCGGCGCCCGGCGTCGTTGAAGAGGTCGTTCAAGTTCTTGCCAGCCCAGAACTCGCGCTCGAACTCGTCGTTGCCGGCACGCACCTTCTTCAGGCCGAAGAGCTTGCCGAAGATCACGGTCCAGCTGGCCAGCGACACGATCAGCAGGCCCACCATGACGAGCTGTACCACGAAGCTTGCTTGCAGCACCAGGCTGATGATGGAGAGGTTTTGGTTCATGCGAGTGTTTGAAGTATCTGGTTGGGAATGCGGCGTGGCCTGAAGGTTCCCGCATCGACACAGCCAATGCGGATCTCGCCTTCGGCCAGCCGCTCCTCACCGCGCCAGGCCACCTGGGCGATGTTCATGCTCGCCTGGCCGGCGTGTTGCACCTGCACGGTGACGGTCAACAGATCATCCAACCGGGCCGGGCGCAGGTAGCGCACGCTGGTTTGCGCCACGATGAACATGGCACCCGTTTGCGTGCGCAGCTCTTCTTGCCCAAAGCCCATGCTGCGCAGCCACTCGGTGCGCGCGCGCTCGAAAAACTTGAGGTAGTTGGCGTAGAACACCACGCCGCCGGCGTCGGTGTCTTCCCAGTAGATGCGCAGCGTGTGCGCGAAGGGGGGCAGGCTGGGTGCAGTCATGTACGCGAGTCGAGCGGCCCACCGGCCGCCAGCCCGCGCATTATCACCGTGCTGTCACTGCACCTTCTTGTAGACCGGGCCCCACAGCGGGTGGCCTTGCTCTGATTTGCTCAGCGCAAACGCGGGATCGGCCAGCTTGGCCGCGCGGAACTCGGCCTCGCATTCCAGGAGGCGCTTGCTGGTGCAGTAGACGAAGGCCAGTGTCTTGTGGGCAGCGCTCTTGTCGCGTGGCGACGCCAGCCCGGCTTGCAGGGCCTGGTTGAGCTGCTTCTCGGCGTCGGCGTATTGCGCGTCGTCGTAGGCACGCAGGCCGCCTTGCAGCGCCCGCTCGGCCGGGCGCGAGACCACATCGAGCAGGCCCACCACCGGGGCAGGCTTGGGTTGGGATGCACAACCAGCCAGCAGGGTGAGCACGAGGGGCAAGAGCGCAAGGGCGTGGAAGTTTCTGGTCATGATCCAAATCGGTGTTTGAGTGAGACGGCTTGGCCGGGGACGATGTTGACGCTGGAGCTGTAAGGCGGGAACTCGTCGTTGCGGATGGTGATGGTGTGGCGGCCTTCGCTCAGCGTGAGCTCGTTGAGCGGCGGCGCGATGCCGACCGGTTTGCCATCGACCTCGACCTGACCCCAGGGGCTGACCGCAATGCGCAACACACCGGTGGCAACAGTTGCACCGGCCCCGGTGGCAGCGAGGCGGGCCTCGCGTTCACGCGCGCGGCGCTCCTTGACGGTTTCTTTTGGGGCGGCGGGTTTGGCCGCCGGTTTGGGCTGTTCCGCCGGTTTGGCCGGCTCTACTGGTGGCGCTTCGGCCACTGGGGGCGGGGCCACCAGCAAGGGGGCGACCGGGCTTGCTGCAGCCGCCACGACCGGCGCGGAGGCCGGGGCTTCGACCACCGGCGGCGGTGTGACCACGGCCACCGCCTGCGGCGGTGTGATCACGGCCACCACCTGCGGCGGGGGCGCGGGCGCCTGCACCACTTCGGGGGCGGCTTGGTGCGGGCTCAGAGCCCACCAAGCGGCACCGGCCACGAACAAGGCGGCCACGGCGCTGGCAGCCCAGACCAGCGGGCGCTTGAGCGAGGCGGGGGCTTCGTCGGCGGGCTCGGTGCTTTCTTGGGCGTGCTCTTCGAGCCAGTGGCGCAGCTCGCGAGACAGCGCGCGGGCTGAGCGGTAGCGGTCGTCGGGGTTTTTTTCCATCGCCCGGGAGGCGATGTCAGACAGCGCCTTGGGCACCGTCGCGTCGACCTCGTGCGCCTTGGGCGGCGCGAACTCGACCACCGCGTCGGTGATTTCTTTCAACGAGGCACCACGGAAAGGCCGCGTGCCAGTCAGCAGCTCATAAAGCACCACGCCGAGCGAGAACACGTCGCAGCGGCGATCCACCGGCTGCTGGCGCACCTGCTCGGGCGACATGTAGTAGGGCGAGCCGCCGGCCACGTCACCCTCGGCGTGCGCTTCGTGCTGATGCGCGACGCGGGCGATGCCGAAGTCGAGCACGCGCGGCTGGGTGCGGCCCACCATGAAGATGTTGGCCGGCTTGATGTCGCGGTGAACCACCCCCTTGGAGTGAGCGTAGGCGAGGGCGTCGGCGACCCGGCGCACCACCAGGGCGGCCTGGGTGGGCGTGGGTTTCCACCCTTCGAGGCGCAGCTGGCGCAGGTCGCGGCCCTTGAGCAGCTCCATCGCGATGTAGGCGCCTTGTTCGCTCACGCCAGCGTCGAACACCGTCACGATGTGCGGGTGGCTCAGGCCCCCGGCGGCACGCGCTTCGTTCAAGAACAAGGCGTTGAACGATTCACGCTCTTCAGCGGCGATTTC
Organism: Burkholderiales bacterium; assembly: GCA_038241485.1. Lineage (GTDB taxonomy): Bacteria > Pseudomonadota > Gammaproteobacteria > Burkholderiales > Burkholderiaceae_C > Rhizobacter. The sequence goes on along the minus strand of JBBRFR010000096.1, from coordinate 3,853 downwards.
GAGGTTGAGGGTCTTGATCGCAATCAGGCGCGACAGCAGCGGGTCGTGCGCGGCGTAGACGCGGCCGAGGCCGCCTTCGCCGATCTGGTACTTGAGCGCATAGCGGCCGATGTGGCCGATGGTGGGCAGCTGGTCGGCCGCCTTGTTGGGCGGGTTGACGTTGAAGGCCATCGCGGGCTGCGCGGGCAGGGCCATCTCTTCGGTGTCGGTCCACGGCGCCGAGTCGCCCCCTGCAGGCACGCTGTTGGGGCCGGGAACAGACGGTTCAGGGGCTAAGCCGGACATGGAAGAACTTGGATTCGTCATTCAGCGGGGCAGTGAGCAACCACCATCATGCGAGCTTATTCCAAGCCAGGTGCTCAAAGGCCACAAAAAGCACCGCGTTCGCGCATTAGTAACACCCCGAAACGAAAGAGGGAAAGAGGGTGTGAGGTTTCTCACTCACACCTGGAGCGCAGTCTTCAGCCTGGCCATGGCCTGCTGCAGGCTGGCCATGCTGCTGGCATAGGAAAAGCGCACATAACGCTCAGCGGCATGGGGGCCGAAGTCGCGCCCCGGGGTGACGGCCACATGCGCGCGGCGCATCAGGTCGAAGGCGAAATCCCAGCTGCTGGAGGCGTGGGCCGAGCAGTCGGCCCAGGCATAAAAGGCGCCGTCGGGCATCACCGGCACGTCGAGGCCCAGGGTGTTGAGCGCGGGCACCAGGTAGCCACGGCGGGACTTGAACTCGCTGCGGCGGCGCTCGTATTCCTTGAGAGAGTCGGTTTCGAAGCAGGCCAACGCCGCATGCTGGGCGACAGATGAGGCGCAGATGTAGAGGTTTTGTGCGAGTTTCTCGACCGGCGCCACCAGCGCCTCGGGCAGCACCAGCCAGCCCAGGCGCCAGCCGGTCATGCTGAAGTACTTGGAGAAGCTGTTGATCGAGATGATGTCGTCGCCATGGGCCAAGGCGCTGTGGCCGAAGGCTTCGTCGAAGCTCAGGCCAAGGTAGATCTCGTCGACCATGGTGAAGCCGCCCCGGCTGCGCACGGCGTGCACGATGCGCGCCATCTCGTCGTACGCGATCGAGGTGCCCGTGGGGTTGGAGGGCGAAGCCAGCAGCACGCCGCGGGTGTGGGCTGTCCAGGCCGCTTCGACACCTGCCGCATCGAGCTGAAAGCGGTGTTCGGGCGGTGAAGGCAACAGCACCGGCACCCCATCGGCCGCGGCCACGAAGTGGCGGTTGCAGGGGTAGCTCGGGTCGGGCATCAGCACTTCGTCGCCGCGCTCGACCAGGGCCAGGCAGGCCAGTTGCAAGGCGGCTGAGGCGCCCGCGGTAATGACGATGCGCCGCGCCGGCACGTCCACCCCAAAACGCTGGGCGTACCACTGGCTCAGGCGCTCGCGCAGCGCGGGCAGGCCGGTGGCGGGGGTGTACTGGGTGCGGCCCTCGCGCAGGCAGCGCAGGGCAGCCTCTTGCACCAGCGGCGGCGCGGTGAAGTCGGGCTCGCCGATGTTCAAGAAGATCATCGGCGAGTCTGCGCATTCAGGGCTCGCGGCCATCTCGGCCGCCGCCTTGGCGCACTCCATCACATAAAAAGGCTCGATGTGATCAAGCCGGCCGGCGAGTTTCATGCGGCGCCGTGTGTGTGAACCCGTCAGCGGCGCGAGGCGCGAAAGGCCTCGACCTCCAGCGGTCGCAAATCGACGGCCGCCTTGTCGAGCACGCCGTTCACGTACTTGTGGCCGTCGGTGCCGCCAAAACTTTTGGCCAGCTCCACGGCTTCGTTGATCGCCACCTTGTAGGGGATGTCGATGCAGTGCTTGAGCTCGTAGACGCCGATCATCAGCACACCGTGCTCCACCGGCGACAGCTCGGAGGTCTTGCGGTCGACGTGGCGGGTGAGCGCGGCGTCGATGTCGGCGGCCTCGGCGATGCAGCCATGCAGCAGCGCATCGAAGTGCGCTGCATCACATTTGTCGAAACCTTCTTGTTCACGCACATGGGCGTCGATCACACCCGGCTCGCCAGCCGAGAGCAGCCACTCGTACAGGCCTTGCACCGCAAACTCGCGCGAGCGACGGCGCGACGATTTGGGTCGCACCGGCTTGGCAGGCGGTTTGCCCGTGCTGGCGGTCTTCTTGGGGGTGTCGGTCACGTCAGCTCTTCCAGCAGGTTGGCCATCTCGACCGCCACCCGGGCGGCGTCGCGGCCTTTTTCTTCGGCGCGGGCCCAGGCCTGGGCTTCGTCCTCGACGGTCAAGATGGCATTGGCCACCGGCAGCTCGTGGTCGAGCGACACGCGGCTCACACCGGCGCCACTTTCGTTGGCGACCAGCTCGAAGTGGTAGGTCTCGCCGCGGATGATGCAGCCGAGCGCGATCAGCGCGTCGAAGCGGTCGCTCTGCGCCATGGCGTTGAGTGCCACCGGCACTTCAAGCGCGCCCGGCACGGTGACGAGACGGATGTGTTTGGCCGACACCCCCAGGGCTTCCAGCTCGGCCAAGCACGACTGCGCGAGCTGGTTGGTGAGCTTTTCGTTGAAGCGGGCTTGCACGATGCCGATGCGCAAATCGGTGCCGTCCAGATCGTTGGCCTGGCCTTTGTCAGCGTCTTGCATGTGAGAGTTTCCTTCAGTGTTCAGGAGCCACGAAGCCGGTGACTTCGAGGCCATAGCCGGTCATGCTGGGCATGCGGCGCGGGCTGCCCAGCAGCTTCATCTTGCTCACGCCCAGCTCGCGCAGGATCTGCGCGCCGATGCCGTAAGTGCGCAAGTCCATCTGGCCGCGCACGGGGGTGGTGCTGGTGGGCGCGCCCAGGCGGGCCAGCAGGGCGCCGGTGTCGTCGCCGCAGTTCATCAGCACGGCCACACCCCGGCCTGCGGTCTGCACGGCCTGCAAGGCTTTGGGCAAGGGCCAGGAGTGGACACAGGCGCCTGTCTCGAGCAGATCCATCACTGACAGTGGCTCGTGCACACGCACCAGCACTTCTTCGCCGGTGTGCACGTCGCCATGGCTCAGCGCCAGGTGCACGCCGCCGGTGCAGTCGCGAAAGGTGGTGCAGTCGAACACGCCCTGGGCGGTGCTGAGCTGGCGCTGGCCCAGGCGCTCGATCAGGCTTTCGTTGCCGCTGCGGTAGCCGATGAGATCGGCGATGGTGCCGATCTTCAGGCCATGTTCTTTGGCAAAGATTTCGAGATCGGGCAGACGGGCCATGGTGCCGTCGTCTTTCATGATTTCGCAGATGACCGAGGTGGGCGACAGGCCCGCCATGCCGGCAAGGTCGCAGCCGGCTTCGGTGTGGCCTGCGCGCATGAGCACGCCGCCGTCTTTGGCTTGCAGCGGGAAGATGTGGCCGGGCTGCACCAGGTCGCTGGCCTGCGCATCGCGCGCCACGGCGGCCTGGATGGTGCGGGCGCGGTCGGCGGCCGAGATGCCGGTGGTGACGCCGGTGGCGGCTTCGATCGACACCGTGAAGGCCGTGCCGTGTTGCGTGCCGTTGCGCGTGGCCATGGGCGGCAGGTGCAGGCGCTCGCAACGGTCGCGGGTGAGGGTCAGGCAGATCAGGCCGCGGCCGAAACGCGCCATGAAGTTGATGGCTTCGGGCGTGACGTGGTCGGCGGCGAGCACCAGGTCGCCTTCGTTTTCGCGGTCTTCCTCGTCGACGAGGATGACCATGCGGCCGGCGGCGAGCTCGGCAATGAGCTCTGGAACAGGAGAAATAGGCATCCCGGGATTGTATTGGCCCCCCAGTCGCTGCGCTGTCGCCTTGCAGGCCGCGCCGGGCCGGCGGCCCAGCTCTTCGCCAGACACAAACAGTCCACGGGACTGTTTGTGTCCGGGCTCAGCCCCCAAGGGGCTGAGTGCCGCGGCTC
>JBBRFR010000095.1:0-11478 GCA_038241485.1 Burkholderiales bacterium | reverse complement strand
GTGAGGTCGATGTGCGTGCCGAACATCCACTCGGGTTTGCCATCGGGCGTCCAGGTCAGCACGCGGCCACGGTCCAGCACCCACACCCAGCGGCCGTCTCGGTGGCGCATGCGGGCTTCGCAGTCGTAGCTGGGCAGCTCGTCGGCAAAGTGCTGGTTCAGCAACTCGCCCGAACGCTGCAAGTCACCCGGGTGCGCACGGTCGAGCCAGGTCTGGATTGAAACTGGCGCCAGCTCTTGCAGGGTGTAGCCGATGCTGGTCGCCCAGTGCTCATTGAACCGGGTCTCGCCGGTTTGTACGTTCCATTCCCACGTGCCGGCACCGGTGCCTTCGATGATCGAGGCCAGTCGCACCCGTTCGCGCGGCGTTTCGGTCACCCCGGGCAGGCCGACGTTCGCCTTGAACCATTGGCGGTCTGCGTCGATCAGGCTGATCAGCGAAATGGGCACGCCGCACACCAGCGCCGCGGCATGCACGAGCGCGTCGAACTCACGCTCGGGTGCGGAGTCGAGCACGCCAAGCTGGCCCAGCGAACGAAGCCGCTCGGCTTCGTTGGAAGGAATTGGGGCGGATGACACGATGAAGTCCCTTGATCCGGCGGGTGTGAAATTGTCTCGCCATCGCCATCGCCATTCAGACGCGGAGCTTGCCTTCAGGCCCGATCGTCGGAACAGACGGGAGATTTGCCAGGTCTTTTCATCGAGGGTGCATTTCCGTTCCAAAGTCACGGATCGCCTTGCGCCGGGTTGCTGGCGACGGCAAGTTGAATGCTCGGACACGTCTGTGGTTCGCGCGGGCCAGGTCGGCTTTGCGCACCTACAGCGGGGGGGGCACGACGTTTCCTGCCAGCGTTTGCGAGACCAGGGCGGGTGGTAGATTGCGGGGCTTGCAAGAAGCCGTTACCGACCCTCAAGGCGGTGAACGTGTGCTCCGTGATTCTTTTGTACCTGGGTGGGCATGGCCGCAACCTTTTCAACAAGCAACACGCGCCGATCGGCGACCGCCATCGGCTTGCGCCACGCGCTGGCCGCTGCATCGGTGCTTCTGGCCGGCGGGTCGCAGGCGCAAACCCCCGCCTGCGACCAGTTGAAGAACACCTTGGCCGCGCGCATCGACCCCAGCATCCGCGGCTTCACCCTTGAAACCGTGCGCGGCGATGCCCCCGTGCCACCGGGTGCCAAGGTGATCGGCACCTGCGAGGTCAATGCCTACAAGATCTTGTTCCGTCGTGGCGGCGACACGCGGCCGGCGCCCTTTGGTGGCAGTGCAACCGCAGCCGCAGCGACGCCCGCTCCAGCACCCACGCCGGCACCCAAGCCCACGCCCACTCCGGTGCCACCGCCTGTGCCGCCAGCTCCGGTGGCCAAACCCACTCCCGCACCGTCGCCCCGCGTTGATCTGCCGCCCGCACCGAAGCCCGAACCTGAGAGGCTGAGCGTCAACGAGGTGGTGGCCGCGCGTGTCCCGGCGCCAGCCGTCACGGCTCCTCCCGGGCCAACGCAGCTCGACACAGTGCTCACCGCGACGGCCTCGCCCTCAACCCAAGGCGCCGGCTTCCTGGCGCGCAACTGGCGATGGATGCTTGCGCTCGCGACCGTGCCGCTGCTGGCCTGGGCTTGGCTCTGGTACGTGCACCGCAGAGACTACGACGAGGCCGGGCTGCCGCGCGGCCCCAGGCTCTGAGCCTGGCGCGTCGTCTGACATAGGCACGCGTCGAGTCGCGCTCAGGCGGCCTTCTTGAACTCCATGGTCCAGTTCGTCTCCCAGGTCTTGCCGTCGTCTGCGGAGAAGGCCTGTTCCCAGCGTGGGGTGCCGTCGGGTTTCACTTGCCAGAGGAAGCGCACCGCGATGGGCGTGCCTTTGTACGTGTCCTTGGCAAAGAAGGTGCCCACGCCGTCGGTGAACTCGCCCGTCATGGGCACGTCAAGTGTTCCAGGCTGGCGGCCATCGAGCCACCAGATCGACCACTTGCGGCTGGTGGGGTCGAAGGTGCGCACCGTCATCGCGTAGTAAGGGTCGCCCGGAAGCTCCAGGTGGTTGTCGTCGCAGTTGCCCATGCCGCCCAGCGTCTTGCGGGTGAAGGTGGTGCCGGCGAACACGTCCCAGTCGGTGCATCCGGCAAGGCGATCTTTGAGGCGGCGGTGCTCAACGCGCCAATCGCCGATGAAAAAATCGAAATCGGAAGCTGCGGCCATTTGGTTTTCTTTCTGAAGTGGTTGCACGAAATACGCACACGAACGGACTCGGGGCGCGAGAGAGCTGTGGCTCAGAAGTCAAAACACGCGGATCGGGTAGTTGATCATCAACTGCACGTCATTGAATGACTTGCTTGGGTACTGTGTGTCGACCCGGGTGCGGTAGACATAGAAGGCGATTTTGGCGCCCTTGAGTGAACCATCTTGAACCACGTAGGCCGTTTTCACGGCCCATTCCCTGTGGCCGCCTCGCACGTATTCGCCGTTCTTCCAATACAGGGAGTGCAAGGGGTCGCTGGGGTCGGGGTGAGCGGCGGCCGATGCCGAGCCGTCCACGCCGAAGCCCCGAACCGTCCACGCCATCAGGGTCCAGCCGGGGATGCCGGCGCGGTTGCCGTCAAAAACGTAGCGCAGTTGAACCGAGCGTTCGTGTGGGGCGTTGTAGTCGACGCCCATGGCGTTGCTCAGGTAGATGCCCGCGGTCTCTTGGGTGTAGTCCATGAACTCGTCGCCGTCGATCAACTGGAAGCCCAGCACCAGAGACGAGGCGCCCTTTTGGGCCGTCAACGAGGCGGCGTACGCGTTGTTGTGAACCGACCCCGCACGGGCCGCGCCCGATGCGCGGGTGAGGTAGCTGTCGAACTGAGCGGTGAGGCGAAAGTCGTCATCGAACTGCAGCTTCTTGCTGGCCGAGAGGTAGTACTGGTTCCACAGGTCGCGGTACTGGCTGGCGTAAAGCGCAAGCGATGAAGTTTCAAACTGTGCGGCAGCGCCTGCGTAGCTGATGCGATCGAAGGGCAGGCCGGCGTAGGCGGTTGACAGCCCGCGCAGCCTGTCGTCGCCACGCGGGATCACGCCGTCGAAACTGCCGGCCGCGAGGGTGATGTCTTTCAGGTCGCCGCTCACGAGCGAAAGCCCGCGGAAGGTGGGTGGCAGGGCACGAATGTCGTAGGGCTGCAGGTAGGGGTTGTTGACCGTCTGCAGCCCATACTTCAGCGTGGTGTCGCCGGCCTTGGCCTTCAAGGCGTATTCGCCGAGGTAGCCCCAGGCGGTGTCGTGTAAGCCGCTGCCGTCTTCACGGTAGTGCACCATGTTGCGCGAGTCGCTGTCGCCGTCGAGGCGCAGCGCGCCGTACAGGCCGGCGTCGAAACCGACCCCAGGGCCGCCGGGTGTCGGCCCGAAGTAGTCTGACTGAAACACCAGCCGACCACTCTGCACTGCGCCGTGCCGGCGCGCCCCGTTGACGATGCGAAGGTCTTCCACGTAAGTTCTGAGCAGCAGGTCGAGCCGCCCTGGAATGGCCGCGGGTTGCGACTGCGCGGGCGGCGGCTCGGCTGAATGCACGGCCGAGGCCGTCAGTGCAAGCATGCAGCCGATGATTGCCGCCACGCTGTGTGTGGTGGGCTGTTTCATTTGGCTTCGGTGAATTCCATGAGCCAGTCGATCTCCCAGGTCTTGCCACCGTCGTTGGAGAACTCTTGCTGGAAGCGTGGGTGCACCCAGTCGCAGGTCCAGGTGTAGCGCACCTTCACCGGTTTGCTGTCGATTTCGTCGTCCCCGACGAAGACCCCCAGGCCCTGGTGAAACCTCCCATGCAGCGGTGGCGAGATTGATTTTGGATCGTGGGCGTCGTAGATCGACCAGCGGCGGGTCATCGGGTCATAGAGGCGCAGGATGACCAGCTTGTAGTTGGGGCGCCACTTCGGGAAGACGATCTCTTCGATCATGCCCATGTCACCGACTCGGCGCGAGTTCTCGAACCCCTCCATCTCTTCCCATTTGGTAGAGCCAACAAAGCGGCCGACACGTTTGCGCCCTTTGATCGTCCAGCTGCGCCCGGAGATGAAGTCGTAGTCGCGGGTGCCGTCGTGGTCGGGGCCCGAGTTGGCCGTCAGGCAGTTTCCAGTGCTTGCTCGGGTGTCCGGCTGCGCCGCGGATGAGCTGCTGACGCAGGCAGCCAGCGCTAGGCCGGTGACAAGAGCGGGTAGGTTTTTCATGCTGTGTTTTCCTTTCGAAGTGGAGGTGAAAAATGCTTCACGTGGTCGCGGTTGCAGGGGTGGCGGCGAGCACCGGGGGCGGGCTGGCAAGTTCATGGGTCGGCAAACGCGCTGGTGGGCGTGGCTCGGTGCGCATGTCGTCGAGCACACACTTGGCGCGAAAGCCGACCACGCTCAGCAGCGTGTCCGAGATTCCGTGTGTGGCCTCGTTGATGCCCAGCACGTGCAGCGATGCGCCGGGTGCGCAGGGCACGCTGGCGCGGTAGTTGCGGCTCACCCCCAGTTCGTCGATGGCAAGAGAGCGCATCGCACCGCCCAGCAGCGCAGGCACCTCGTTCTTGTAGCCCGTGCCCAGCACCACCAGGTCGAAGGTGTCTTGGGAGGGTTCGTTGTCATGGCCGCTGGTCCAGCGCATCGCGATGCGTTCGCCCAGCACTTCGGCCCGTTGGAAGCGGCACTGCGTATGGATCTGGGCGCGGTCCCGGCCGTCCATGCGCTGCAGGTAATGGAATCTGAACAACGACTCCAGCGTTGACGGTGTCGCGCCTGCATAGTTGGAATCGCGCATGGCCGCGAGCACCTGGCCTCGCGTTTCTTCGGGCGCGTCGTAGAACGAGTCGACGAAGTCGTTGCTGTAGAGCGCATTGGTGAACTTGCTGCCGCCATAGGGAACCAGCCCGACCGAACGCATCAGGAGCCGCACCCGCGCTGCCGGGAAGCGACGGATGCACTCTTCATAGACCTCCGCACTGCTCTGCGCGCCCCCCACCACGGCGATCGATTGGACTTGATCGACGTCGAGGTGTGCCAGCCGCTCCAGGAACCGCGATGCATGCAGCACCCTGGCGCTGCCCAGGCCGCAAAACGGTTCGGGCACATGGGCTTGCCTGCCGGCGCCATAGACGAGCCGGCGCGCCCTGTACTCGCGCCCGTCGCGGCACACGACCCGCCAGCGTTGCACACGACCGTGTTCGTCGATCAGCGGGTGGATCGCCTCGACCGCCGATGAATACCGCACCTCGACGGTGTGCAACTGCTCCACGCACCAGCGCAAATAGGCAGAGATTTCGCGGCGGTACGGGAAGAACGTTTGCAGGTTCACGAAGTCTTCGAGACGCCCCGTCTTGTGCAAGAAGTTCAAGAAGGTGAACGGGCTGGTCGGGTTTCTGAGAGTGGCCAGATCCTTCAAGAACGACACCTGCGACTGTGCCTGCGGGAAGAGCATGCCCGGGTGCCATGAGATGCCCGCACCGGCCTCCAGCATCACTACCTTCTTGGTGCCCGGTGGGCGGCCGAACTCTTCCATGGCGACGGCGAGGGCGATGTTCGAGGGGCCTGCCCCGATGAGCAAGATGTCAGCTTCTTCCATGGTGCGGCTCATGACGCGAGCTGCTCGCCGAACAAGGCGGGCGGGAGCTTGCGCAGTAAAAGCGCGTGCTGATCGTCGATGCCCGCAGCGGGCACCCCGGTCAGGCTCTGATGGAGCGCATGCCCGGCGACGGGGGCAATCGGCGACATCGCAATCGCCAGGCAACGCAGAAGGTGCGCCACATCGCCGAGGAAGACCTCGCCATCGCGCAGCTGGGCGTTGATGTACTCCATCAAGTGCAGGATGTCTTCTGCAGCTTGGCGCAGATGAAAGCGCTCCAGCGAGTAGCTGTCGAAGATGCGCGAGAGGGCGGCACGAGCAACCTTCGCCGCTTCGGCAGAGGGCTCGCCCGCAGGCCCATCGAAGCCGTCGATGCGGGCGTTGTACTGGCTGGCGATGCTGCTCCAGAGACGACGTGGCCCGCGGGCCAACACGCCCACCATGTCGGCTTCGTTGAAGTTGGCCTTCTCGAAACCTGGGTGGTTCCAGGCGGCGTAGAAGCGGATGGCGTCGACCGAGTGGCGCTTCAACAGGTCGCGTGACCAGATCGCATGGTTGTTGCTGGTCGAGAACTTTTGGTGATCGAGGTTGTAGAACTCGTTGTTCAAGGCGCCATGGGGCAGCCAGCGGCCGTCATCGATGACCGACATCATGGCGGTGTGCACGATGGCGTAGAAGTAGGCGTTGTCGAAGCCGTAGAAATTGACGAACGCGGGCTGCGCGCCGAGCGCGGTGTTGCGGGCCAGCGCACGTTTGTACGAGTAGATCTGCTGCGCCATGATTTCAGGCCAGGCGTTGATCACCTGCCCCGGGAAATCGGCATGCGCCACCGGGAAGCCCCACGTGCCGGGCATGGTGACCGGGAAGTCAGGCAGCTCGTGCTTCAGCGCGTCTTCGACCACCCAACGAAAGCGCGGCCGAAACCGCGGGTTGCGTTCGTACACACGCACGATGTTCTGCCTGAAGCGCTCGAGCTCGAGCACCATCACCTGCACCTGCTCGACGACCAGCGTCTTCTCGCCGGTCAACGTGACCGATGGGTCGAGCAAGCTGCTGGGATCGTTGACGCTGCTGCACGATTCGCAGATGCCGCACTTGCTTTGCGACAGGCAGCTCGGGCAGTGCCCCGACACACCGGCTTCGTCAAGGAACTCGCCGGTCTGCAGTGAGCGAAAGATCGGGAACGGCTTCTTGACCAGCACGCCGCTGGCATAGAGGTCGTGAAACAGCCGCTGAACCGATTCGCGGCTGGCGTTGTCGACCGGGAAGTAGTCGTCGACTTCGATCGAGGCTTCGTCGAGTGTGGCCACGATGTCGTTGGTCCAGTGGTCGGCGAGTTCGTGCGGGTCGCGCTTCTGGCGCAGCGCGGTGACCCGCACATACGACTGGTTCACGTCGCTATAGCAGCTGGTGAAGACCTTGGCACCTTGCAGGCGCGAAGCTCGGGAGAAGGCGTCGGCAGAAAGAAACGGGCCGCTCAGATGGCCGACGTGCAGCCCGCCGTTCGGGGTGGGCGGCGGCAGGGTCACGACGAATGTGTTGGGCGTGTTGGGCTTCATGGGGGGTCTTTCCGTGGATGGAGAGGTGGAAAAAGAGGTGAGCCTTAGTCGATGCTGCAGTCGGAGGCACCGTGCTCGTCCCAGTACATGTCGAGCATCTGGAAGCGCTCGCTGGGTGAGGCGTTGCGTATCGAATGGGTGGCGTGGCGCGGGATGTAGGCCACGTCGCCCTCGCCGATGTGGGTCTCCTTGCCGCCGACGACCAGCAGCGCGCTGCCGGTCAAGACGATGAAGGTTTCTTCTTCGTCGTGTTGGTGGGCATCGACGAACTCGTTCGGCTCCAGCAGCACATACATGCAACCGGCCTCGGTCAGGCGGCGTTTGGTGTTGACCTTGCCCCCCCAGGGGAACAGGCGGCGCGTCTTGACGCCGTATTCGTGGGTGTAGTGCGCCTCGGCGCCGCGTCGGATCAATGTTTCGATGTTCATGTGGGTATGTCTGTGTTCTGTGTTCTGTGCTCGGGCAAAGCTCCGCCTTCGGGGCCGTGTTGGCGGCTCCTTGCGGGGGTTTGGGTTGGGGCCTAAGAAAGTGCTGGCTGAACCGCTGGTTTGCTCGGCCGGCCCAGCATCAGCAGGCCGCAGGTCAGGGTCACGCCGGCCAAGGCCAGATAGATGTAGCGGCTGGACACGGTGTCGCCGAGATACCCCACCAGGCCGTACACGCCGAGGCTGGTCCAGGAAATGATCATGACCACGCCCGACTTGATCTTGCCGAAGTGGGCGGCGGCCACGGTCTTGGCGATTTCGGTGTCGCCATTGATTCGAAGCATCACGCCCAGGCAACCCAGCACCAGGTAGGCGAGGGTGGCGTGAATCGCGGTTTGCGCCGCTGCCAACGTGACGAGACCCAGGGCGAACACCACCAGGCAGGCCGCGCCCACCCGCGCCGCGCTGCCGCGCTTGCGCAGCATGTTCAGCAGCAGGCCACCGGCAATGGCACCCAGCCCCCAGCCGGCATCAATCAACCCGAATGCCTCTGCCCCGGCCTTGAGTTCGCGCACCACGAAGCTGGGCAACAGGGTGTTGCAGACGAAGACCGTGAGATAGGCCAGCACCTGTTGCAAGGCGATCATCAGCAAGAAGGCGCGCTGCGGTGTCTCTTCAACCGCGCGCCTAAACTGTGCGATCACGCCGCCGTCCACGGCCCGGGGCTGCAGCGGCACCGCCGTGCGCCGGTGTGCTGTTTGTATCCACACCAGCAGCACGGCCGAGGCCAGGAACGAAACTGCGTTGATGCCCACCACGGTGTCGGTCCCCAGGGCAGCGACGGCAAACCCACCGATGCTCGCACCGAGCAGAGTCCCCACCTGGCTGGCCATGCTGCCCACGATGTTGGCGGGCAGCAGCTTTTCTTTGGACACCAGGTCACGAATCAGTGCGCCGATCGCCGGCTGGAAAAAGTTGTCGCACAGCGCGATGAAAAAACTGGCCACGTAGATGTGCAGTGGCCGCAAGCTGCCCGTGGCCATGCCGGCTGCCAGCAGCAACAGAATCGCGCATCGCAGCAGATCGGCTGCGGCGCACACATGCTTGGGGTTCCAGCGATCGACCAACACCCCGACCACCGGCGACAGCAACAAGCCGGGCAAGGTGGTGGCGATGAATGCCCACCCGATCGCCATCGTCGACCCGCTGGTCTTGAAGAGGTACCAGGAGATGGCCACGAAGTACATGCCGCTGCCGATGGCTGCCAACAGCGCAGCGATGAAATATTTGCGGTACTCGCGTTGACGCAAGACCAGGCCAAGGTTCGTGATCATGCGAGCTCGACCAAGATGTTGCGCAACGCCCGGTCCGCATTGCTGACGGCGTCTTGACGCGACTTCCCGATGGCCAGCACATAGCCCGGCCGCTCAGCGGAATGCCGAGACTCTTTGACAGTGGCGCCCAGCTTGATGCCGATGTCGGCGCGCACAACACCATCAAGCTTGCCAGCCTCTTCAACACCTGTCAGCCCGACGACCGTGCCCGCCAAGGTTTGCATGTAGCGGATGGCCGCGCCGCCTTGGCTGCCTTTCTTGACGCCTTCAAACTTGCCCGCGAAGCCTTTCAGGGTCTCGCCGATCATGTCGACGCCATAGACGTATTCGGCCATCTCGAAGATGCGGTCGCCTCCGGTGCGGGTGTGAGACTCGACGATGATCGGGCCCGCGTCGGAGAGGATGATCTCGGTGTGCGACGGGCCGTACAAGTGCCCGATGCTGTCCAGGAAGGTCACGACCATCTGTTCTAGCCGCAGCACCGTCTGCGCGGGCAGATCGGACGGCATGGTGTGGCCGGCTTCGACGAAGTTGCTGCCGCCGATGATCAGCTTGTCTGTCACCCCCACCACGGTGTGCATGCCGCTCCAGGTCACCGCCTCGACGCTGACTTCCTTGCCCTCGATGAACTTTTCGGCAATCAGCTTGGGGTCGGGGAAATCGAGACCGGCGACTTCGCGGAACACCGGGTCGGCCACGATCTCGGCATGCACGGCCTCGACCTCGGCGGCACTGTGGATCTTGTGAACCTGGATGCTGCCCACACCATTGGCCGGCTTGAGGATGATGGGCCAGCCGTGTTCGTTGCCGAAGTTGACAACGCTGTGGCTGTCGCTGACCTCAATGAAGGGGATGGATGGAATGCCGGCTGCCTGCAGGTGCTTGCGCATCAGGCACTTGTCGCGCGTCAGCAGCACCGGCTTCAAGGGGTTGCCGCGGATGCCGAGCCGGTCTGCGATCAGCGCGGCGTTCAAGATGCCGAGCTCCTGAAATGACACCACCGAGTCGAACGGGCGCTCCTTGTGCAGGGCTTCGACGATGGAGATCACCGCCTTGTCGGGCAAGGCCGAGGTGACGAGTTGGTCGATGACCGTGAGGTCTTCGGGTTTGACATCAACCTTTCGCTGAACGACCGTGAGGTCGAATCCCAGGTCTTTTGCCTTGCGATAGATGTCGGTCCAACCGCCGATCATGACGAGTCTGAGTCCCATGCTTGCTCCCGGTTTGTTAGTGCAATTGCGTTGCTGTTTCTGAAAGGCTGCGGGTGGCGTGAGGGCGTGCGCAGGCACGCACGACCCAGGCCGCGTGGCGGGCCTCGCCTGACGCAAGAAAGCAGCCCTGGGCGCGCACCCACCGCGCGAAGTCGCCCGCCATAGGCTTGCGGTGGTGCCATTGCGCCGCCAGGCCGCAGGCCTGCATCAACAACGCTTCGTATGACGGGTCGGGCGTGACGACCGAGCAGCCGGCGCCCAGGCGACGAGCGGCATCGCTGAACTCTGAGACGGCTGCTTCGTCGGAAAAGATCGTCGTGGTGCGCGTCGGGTTCGGGTGCGAGCGCCGCATGAACTCGAGCGCCTGGTGGGCCACCGCCAGCACCACGCACAGTGGGGCGTTTGGCGGTGCCGGGTTCGCCGTGTCGAGCACGCTCACGATGCCCGGGCCCAGCTCGGCCTGCAAGCACTGCAGCAAGCGCTTGGCATAGGCAGACCCGTCCACCCGCACTTCCACCGCGAGTGGCGCCGCGGCACGCGCATGCAGCCAGTCACTGAGGGTGCGGGCCTGGGCTGCGTCATTGGCGCACAGCCGGTAGACCCCCGAGCCGACCTCAAGCCCCGCGTCGCTCGCGGCCGGCAGCAACAGCTCGATGCCGTGGGTGCGATAGAACGGCATCACCACCCGGGCGCAGTCGCTGTTGAAATGGCCGATCACCAGCCGCACGCCGCTGCGCTCGAACTCGTGGGCCAGCGCCAGGGCCCGTTCGGGCGTGGAGGCGTCATCGCCCAGCAGCACGGGCACGGCGCGCCGCTGCAAGAAGTTGAACGCGGCATGGAAGAACGGCGCGTGCGCCACCCGGCGGCCCGAGAGGCTGCCAGCGATTCCGACCGGTGGCCCCGCGGGTTTGGTGATGGGTTGAGCGTGCTTCATCGTTGCGCCCTCACGCCGGCAGCGCCAACTCGGCGTGGGCTTGCAGCTTGGCCACCACGGCTTGCGCCGCAGCCGGCGCCAGCTTGACGCCGTTGCCGCTGAAGCCGGCCGCAATCAGCACGCCAGACGGCGCGTCGGCCCAGTCGACCACGCCGCGCCCGGTGGCGTCGTAGGCATCAAAGCGGCGGTACCCGCCGAGCGCCACGCTGGCGTCGAGCCAGGCGAAGCGCTGGCCTGCGCGGGCGAGTGCGTCGGCACGGGCATCTGCGCGGGGCGGCGTCACGATCTCGGGGTCGATATCCCAGCTGTCAACGGGGCAGCCGATGAAGGCCGCATCAGCGCCTTGTGGGCGCCCGTAGGCCTCGGTGCTGAGGTCGACAAAGGCCGGCAAGGGCTGCGCTTCGCCCTGGCGGCTCATGAGGTTGATCTGGATCGCCTTGGAGCGCAATGCGGC
>JBBRFR010000094.1:0-11636 GCA_038241485.1 Burkholderiales bacterium | reverse complement strand
GAGAAGTTGTCGTCGGTGATGACGATCTTGGCCGCGCTCTTGGCGACCTCGGTGCCGGTGATGCCCATGGCCACACCGACATCGGCACGCGCCAGCGCCGGCGCGTCGTTGACGCCGTCTCCGGTCGTCGCGACCACCTCGCCACGGGCCTGCAGGGCCTCAACGATGCGCAGCTTCTGCGCCGGCTGCACGCGCGCAAACACCGCGATCCCGGGAAGCTCGTCGCGCAGGGCGGCCTCGCCCATGCGTTCGAGCTCGGGGCCGTCGACCGCACGTTCACCGTCGCGGGCGATGCCAAGTTCGCGCGCGATGGCCAGGCCGGTGAGCTTGTGGTCGCCGGTGACCATGACTGGCCGGATGCCCGCAGCCCGGCATTCGGCGACCGCGTGTTTGACCTCTTCCCGCGGCGGGTCGATCTGGCCGACCAGGCCGAGCAGGCGCGCCCGGCCGGCCAGTGCGTCGAAGCCGGCGGCGGCATCGAGCGGGTTGTCATCCAGCGTGGCAAAGGCGAGCACACGCAGCGCCTGCGAGGCCATGGCCTCGGCAGCCTCTCGCGCCGCCTGCAGGGCTTCAGCGCCCTGGCCCGTGCCCCCCGCGCAGAGCCGAAGCACAGCCTCGGGCGCCCCTTTGATCCACACGCGGTGCGGCGAGGCGGGCATGCGGTGGCGCGTGGCCATCAGCTTGGTGTCGGAGTCGAAGGGCAGCTCGGCCTCGCGCAGCGCGTCGCGGCGCAAGGCCTCGATCGTGATGCCCGCCTTGCGCGCCAGCACCAGCAGCGCGCCTTCGGTCGGGTCGCCCAGCACCGTCCAGGCGGCACGCTCGTCCTCGGGCGGCAGCAGCTCGGCGTCGTTGCACAGCGCCGCGGCGAACACAAGGTCGCGCAGCGCGGGCTCGGCCATGTCGGTGGGCCGCCCGGCTTCGAGCAGCGCGCCCTCGGGTACGTAGCCGATGCCGCCCACCTTGATCTCGCGGCCGCCGGGCAGCCACAGGGCCACAACCGTCATCTCGTTGCGGGTGAGCGTGCCGGTCTTGTCGCTGCAGATGACGGTGGTGGAGCCCAGCGTTTCCACCGCCGACAGGCGCCGGATGATCGCGCCGCGCGCAGCCATGCGCTGCATGCCGACGGCCAGCGCGATCGTCATCGCCACCGGCAAGCCCTCGGGCACCATCGAGACCATCTGGCTGATGGCCACCATCAGCACCTCGGACAGCGGCAGCTCGCGCCACAGGCCGAGCAGCACCACCAGCACGAACAGGCAGAGCGCCGCCACCACCAAGGCGCGGCCGAACTGCTCCAGGCGCACTTCCAGGGGTGTCTTCGGCTCCTGCGCGCGTTCGGTCAGGCCGGCGATACGGCCCACCTCGGTATGGACACCGGTGGCAACGACGACAGCGCGCGCCCGGCCGGCCGTGACGTGGGTGCCCGAATACACCATGCCATGACGGTCGGCCAGGCCGGTGGCCTCGGGCACCGGCGCCACCGACTTCGACACCGGCACCGACTCGCCGGTCAGTGCGGCTTCGGCCACCTGCAACTGCGCTGCTTCGATCAGGCGCGCATCGGCGGCCACCGCGTCGCCAGCGGCCAGCAGCACGGTGTCCCCCGGCACGAGTTCGCGCGCCTCGACCGCCACCTCGCCGCCGTCTCGCAGCACACGCACGCGCAGCGCGGCGAGCCGTCGCAGCGCCGCCATCGAGCGTTCGGCCCGTCCCTCCTGGAAGCTGCCGATCAGCGCATTGACCAGCACCACCGCCAGGATGACCCCTGCATCGCCACGGTGCCCCAGCGCCACGGCGAGCACCGCGGCGACGAAGAGGATGTAGATCAGGGGGCTCTTGAACTGGCGCGCGAAGGTGCGCCAAAGCGGCTTGAGCGGCGCCTCGGGCAGTGCGTTCGGGCCGTGCTGCAACTGCCCTTGCTGCACCTCGCCGGCCTGGAGGCCGTGTTGCGGGTCGAGCTCGAAATGGCGCAGCACCTGTTCCACCGGCAAGGCGTGCCACACGGGGTCGAAATCGTCGGCGTTCCTGCCTGCCATTCAGAGGTCCTCATGTTGAGATCGACAATCTCGCGCCGGGCTTCGAACACCCCGCGAGTGACGAAGCGGGTGAGGTCATCAACTGAATGGATTCTCGGTGCGGGCGGCTCCGAGCAGATCGTGATCGCCGCCGCAGTTGAGCGATATCAAGGTATTGCAGAGCACCGTTGTGAATGGGGGAACCGCAAGCCACGGCCTCGGCTCTTCATGAAGCACCAGAAGAAGGTGCCGCGCCGCCACGGATGGCGCGGCTCAGTCAACGGCGGTGAGGTGGGTTCTCGCCGCGCGGGCGCACGATCAGCAGCTTCATGTCGCCGCAGCCTTGCGGTTCTTGTTGACAAAGCGGGCCGTCAGGCGCAGTTGCTCCTCGGCCATCCGCGCCACACGGGCGGCGGCTCGGTCGATGGTGTCGAAAGCGTCAGCGCCGATGTCCACCACCGTGGCGGCCGGTGCGCCATCGAGCTGAACGCGCATCAGGCAGTACGTGTCCTGGCGGCCGTGCCGGCTTGAGGCGCTGCCCAGCCGCACCTCGACATGCCGCACATGTGCGCTTCGCTGACCCAGTCGGTACTGCAAGCGCTGCCGCGCGTGGGCAGACAAAGCCGCCTGGGAGGCGGCTTCGCACTGATGAAGAATCCGGATGTCCATAGAGTTCCCTTTCCAAGGCCGTCTTGTGGGGTCGACAAGTCCATCGACCGTGCGACTGTGGGAACTAGAACCCGCTGCGTAAAGTCGAACGTTTCTCCCTCATGCATCGAAAAAATCTGATCCTCCGCCATGAACTACAAGCACCTTCACCACTTCATGCAGGTGGCCACGGCGGGTAGCGTGGTAGCCGCCAGCCGGCAATTGCATCTCACGCCCCAGACGATCAGCAGCCAGATCCAGCTGCTGGCCGACAGGCTGGGGGGGCCACTATTCGAGAAAGTCGGCCGAAGACTCGAACTGACCGATATGGGGCAGCTGGCACTGGGTTACGCGCAGGAGATATTCAACCTGGGGGCCGAGCTTGAAACCACGGTCCGCGAGAAATCCCGTCAGGGCCGCACGCTGGAGTTCCGCGTCGGCGTGGCCGACGCGGTGTCAAAGTCGATCGCCTACCGCCTCGTGGAGCCAGCGCTCGACGTCAAGGGGCCGGTGCGCATCGTGTGCCGCGAGTGGCGCCTCGACCGCTTGCTGGCCGAGCTGGCGCTACACCATCTCGATCTCGTCATTGCCGACGCACCGCTGCCGCCAGGGGTCAGCGTGCGGGCCTACAGCCACCACCTCGGCAGCTCGCCGATCGGGGTCTTCGGGACTGGCGCGCTGCGCGCGGCCACGCGCCAGGCTTTCCCGAACTGCCTGGACGGCGCCCCTCTGTTGATGCCCGGCGAAGACTCGGCCGTCGGCCAGCGGCTGCGGGCGTGGTTCAAGTTGCAGTCACTGCAGCCGCGCATCGTGGGAGAGTTCGACGACAGCGCGCTGGCCCAGGAGTTCGGCCGCCGGGGCGTCGGCTACTACCTCGGCCCAGATGTGCTGGCCGACGAGATCCAGGCACGCCTGGGTGTGTCTCGGATCGGCACGATCCACGACGTGGAGGAACGGTTCTACGCCATCTCCATCGAGCGCCGCCTCACCCACCCCTGCGTGCTGGCGATCACCCGCATCGCCAAGGCGGAGTTGTTCGCGAAGCCAGCAGCGGGCCAGCGCGGCCGTGCAGCCTCGCGGCCGGTCAGCTAGTCGCGAGCATCGCGCGACAACGGCAGGGGGGTATCTGGTACTTCACGCGCCTCAATGTCGACGACATCGCCGCTGGCCGGGCCGGCGCCTCGGTGAGCGCCGAAGCTCGGGTCGACGCGAAACTTCACCACGCGAGGGCGGCGCCCGCGCAGCAGGCTCCACACCAGCAGCAGTAGCGTGAACACCAAGCCTGCCACCAGCAGCACAGCGGCGAACACCAGCCCGGCAGCAATCACCAGCAGGCGCAACAGGGTGGTCACAAGTCGTCGAATGAAAGTCAGCACACAGCGTCTCGGCAGCCAAAGAACGGGGTGATTATCGGCGGCGTCACAATGCCCCCACGCCACATGCAGGGGGTTCATCGGATGAAGAAGATCGCACTCGCCGCCGCCATCTTTCTGTCGGCCTGCAGCAGCTCACCGCCGCCCGCGGCGGTGATTGCGCCCAACGCCAACCTGGTGACACAAGGCATCCCGCCCGTCCCGGCCAGCCTGGCCGAACAGGTGGCGAAGTACACCGACTTTCGTGGCCATGCCTTTGCCGATTGGCACCCGCTGCGACGCGAGATGCTGGTGTCGCACCGCTTGGCCGGTGGCAACACCACGCAGCTGTTTCGCCTGTCCGGCGCAATGGCCGAGCTGGTGCCGCTGACCCATTCCGCCGACCCGGTCAACACCGCCAGCTACGAGCCGCGCGAAGGCAGGTACCTGGTGTTCGAGCGCAGCGTCGGCGGCAGCGAAGCCGACCAGCTGTACCGCCTTGACCTCGCCAGCAAAGAGACCACCTTGTTGAGCGACCCCAACGAGCGCCACAACCTGCAAGGCTGGTTGCACCGCGGCAGTCAGCTGCTCACGGCCTCACTGCCGCTGGACAAAACCGCACAAGGCGGCACGCGCAGCAAGGTGACGACCACCTTCCGGCTGATGGACCCGCTGAACCCGCAAGCCGCGCGCCAGGTCGCCGAGCTCGATGGTGGCGGCTGGTACGCCGGCGGCGTGTCGCCCGACGACAAGCAGGTGGCGCTCACCCGCTACCTCTCGGCCACCGAGTCGCAGGTGTGGCTACTCGACCTCACCAGCGGCCAGGCGAGCCAGGTTTTGCCCGCGCCCGGCAGCAACGAACGCGCCACCTACTTTGCGGGCGACTATCTGCCCGGCGGTGCAGGCCTCTTCGTCATCAGCGACCGCGCCGGCGAGTTTCGCGAGCTGATGGCCTACCGCTTCAGCGACCGCCAACTCACGCGCATGAGCTCGCACATCCCCTGGGACGTGAGCAGCATGGCCGCCACCACCGATGGCACGCTCGTCGCCGCACAACTCAACATCGACGGGCGCGACGAGTTGCGCCTGTTCGACGGCCAGACGCTGAAGGAGCTGCCCGCGCCCGTCGTGCCGAGCGGCAACGTGGGCAGCACCGCCTTCCACCGCCGAAGCGGCGAGCTGGCGTTCTCGATCAACAGCGCCCAAGGCCCGAGCCAGCTTTTCACGCGCTTGCTCGACGGCCAGGTCACGCTGTGGACACGCCCCTACGCACCGCCGGGCGTCGACATGAAAAGCTTTCGCGACCAGGGCATCGTGCGTTGGAAGAGCTTTGACGGGCGCAGCATCTCCGGCCTGATCAACCTGCCGCCCGAACGATTCACGGGCAAGCGGCCGGTGATGATCGTGATCCATGGCGGGCCCGAAGGCCAGGCCACGGTGGGCTTCATGGGTCGCTACAACTACTTCATCAGCGAGCTGGGCATGGCCGTGATCCAGCCCAACGTGCGTGGCTCCAGCGGGTTTGGCAAGAGCTTTTTGTCACTCGACGATGGCATGAAGCGCGAAGACTCGGTGAAAGACATCGGCGCCCTGCTCGACTGGGTGGCCACCCAACCGCAGCTCGACGCATCGAAGGTGATCGTCACCGGCGGCAGCTACGGCGGCTACATGAGCCTGGCGGTGAGCACCCATTACGCCGACCGCATTGCAGGCTCGATCGACGTCGTGGGCATCTCCAACTTCGTCACCTTCTTGCAAAACACCGAAAGTTATCGGCGTGACCTGCGGCGGGTGGAATACGGCGACGAGCGCGACCCGGCGATGCGCAGCTTCCTGGAGAAGATCTCGCCGCTGACGAATGCGCACCGCATCACCAAGCCGCTGTTCGTGGTGCAAGGCAAGAACGACCCGCGTGTGCCTTACACCGAGGCCGAGCAGATCGTGGCCCGCGCACGCGCCAACAACACCCCGGTGTGGTACCTGCGTGCCGAAAATGAAGGCCACGGTTTTGCGCGCAAGGAAAACGCCGATTACCAGTTCTACGCGACCATTCTCTTTCTGCAGCAGACCTTAGGAAGGTAGCGGCCGCGCAGCACGGGCGTAGCTCAGCACCCGCCCCTTGTAGGGCGTGATGCCGTCGGGCAAGAGCTTGACCTTGAACTCCTCGCGCTCGAAGCCCAGCACATCCATCAGGCGGTTGAAGCCGGCGCGGTTGCCACGGTCGGGGTCGACGATCACCACCTCCATCGCCGCCTGCGAATGGCGCTCGATGAAGGCGGCCAAGAGGGCCGGCTGGTTGGGTTCGTAGAGCACGTCGCTGCCGATGATCAGGTCGAAACGGCCCAGGTTTTCATTGCGTGCAGACCAGTCGCCGTGCAGGTAAGGCAGCGCCGGCAACACATTGAGGCGCACGTTCTCACCCAGGAAGCTGCCTGCCAGCGGGTGGCAGTCGCTCGCCGTCACGTCGGCATGGCGGCGGTGCAGCGACAGGCTGGCCAGGCCGAGGCCACAACCCACTTCGAGAATGCGGCGCTCGCCCAGCACGGCATCTTGCAGGTGCGCCGCCAGCACCAGGGCCGAAGGCCACACCAAGCCGAACAGTGGCCATGCGGCCGACGAGATGCCGATGCGTTCGGCCTCGCCATCGGGGTCGTGGAATTGCTGTTTGTCGAGCAGGGAGCGCACCTGCATCGCCAGGCCCGCGACGGAAATGGTTTCGAGCTTGATCTGGTAGCCGGGCATCCCGCAGGGTACTCCTGTGGGTTATTTCCCTTGGAAACCGCCGGCGCGCAAGGTGACGACCAAGGTGTCACGGTGCCCGCCGTCGGCCAGGGGCTGGATTGGCGTGCTCTCGTGGATCACGCGCTCGTCGTCGAGCATCAGCGTCGTCCAAGGCTCGGTCATGGTGAAGCGAATGCCCGCCGGCCCGGCCGCTTCAAACACCCGCGTCTCACCGCCTTTGACACCCACCCGGTTCACCAGGATCACCGCCACGAAGTCAACGCCATCGCGGTGCGCACCTTCGGGCGTGGGCCGGCCGATGCCGTCGGTGGTGTCGATGCGGAACTGGTGCGCCTCGACAAACCACGGCTGCGCGCCCTTGATGGCCGAGCAGCTGTGGCTGAGCGATCGCAACAACTGCGACCACACCGGCTGCGCCACGATCTGCGCTGCGACGGGCTCGAACCAGCGCTCCAGCCCGCCGTGCAAGGCGTTGTATTCCACCGGCTGCCAGTGCGCGCGGTGCGCAGCCTGCGTGACGGCGTCCCCCTCGATCACGAAACAGGCGTGGCGACGGCGGCGGTAGTGGCCACCGTCGCGCAGGTAGGCGTCGGGCGGCAGGTCGTCCCAGCTGGGCTGCAAGGCCTGCAACGCTGACAACTCGCACTGCAGACGCGTGCACAGGCCAGCGGCGCTGATGGCGGCATGGCCAGCACGGCGCAAGGTGGCGTTCAGCTCGGTGTGGGCGACAAAGGGCGGGGTGAGGCTGGCGGTCATGACCGCAATGATGCCTGCGCACGCCGTCGGGCGAGGCTGACACAATCGCGTCATCCTCTTCACCCACGCTCGTTCCATGTACCACGGAGAACGTTTCAACAGCTTCACCCACCTCGCCGGCCTGCTGCTCGCCGCCGCTGGCGCCGCCGTGCTCGTCACCCACGCCGCCTTGCGTGGCGATGTGTGGCAGGTGGTGAGCTTCAGCATTTTTGCCGCCACCATGGTGCTGCTCTATGGCGCCTCCACGCTGTACCACAGCGTGCGTGGCGCGGCCAAGAAGGTGTTCGTCAAGTTCGACCACTGCGCCATCTACCTGCTGATCGCGGGCACCTACACCCCCTTCACCCTGGTCACGTTGCGTGGGCCCTGGGGCTGGGCCTTGTTCGGCACGGTGTGGGGCCTGGCCATCATCGGCATCGTCAAGGAGCTGTGGCTGGGCCGCGACCGGGTGCCTTCCGTGCCGCTGTATGTGGCGATGGGCTGGTTGGGCTTGATTGCAGCCGTGCCCATGGTGCAAGAGCTGCCCACCGCCGGCTTGGCCTGGCTGGTGGCGGGTGGTTTGTTCTACACCGCCGGCATCGTGTTCTACGCCAACGACGAACGTTGGCGCCATGCCCACGGCGTGTGGCACCTGTTCGTGCTGGCGGGCACCGCGTGCCACTACCTCACCGTGTTGCTGTACGTGAACTGAGATGCGCGCCACAGCGCTGATCGAGTTGCTGCAACTCGCCCCGCACCCCGAGGGCGGGCACCACCGCCTGCCGCGCGGCCGGGATCGCGTTGTCGCGAGCCACGCCGGAGCGTCCCCACCATGACCACCCCACAAGCGCGCAACCCACTGCACGGCGTCACGCTGGAGCAGATGCTGAGCGCCCTGGTGGCTCACTTCGGCTGGCCCGGCCTGGGTGAGCAGATCAACATCCGCTGCTTCACCAGCGACCCGAGCATCAACTCCAGCCTCAAGTTCCTGCGCAAGACCCCCTGGGCACGCGAGAAGGTGGAGAGCCTCTACCTCTTCATGCTCCGCGAGCAGGCCCGCGCGGCGAGACCGCCCCGGCCTTGAGTCGTCAGCCTGTCGGGCCTGTAGGACAGGGCTGACAGGGTTTAGCCTCATCGGCCGACACCCATCGGCTGCCTCCTCCGATACAGCCTCATCGCGCCCTCGCCGACCATCGCGCTTGCCGCTGAGCTACGGCTTGGCGCTTTGATGACTTTGAAAGGACCTCAATGAAACTCAGACCTCAACTCCTGGCGGCATGCGTCGCTGGCCTCTTCGCCGTATCGGCGCAAGCTCAAATCTCTGGAAGCGGTCTCTACGTTGGCGGCAGCGTCGGCCAGGCCAAGGTAAAGGGCGGC
This sequence comes from Burkholderiales bacterium, assembly GCA_038241485.1. GTDB lineage: Bacteria > Pseudomonadota > Gammaproteobacteria > Burkholderiales > Burkholderiaceae_C > Rhizobacter. The sequence goes on along the minus strand of JBBRFR010000094.1, from coordinate 2,767 downwards.
GACTTCCCCGGGCTCGACAGCACCAAGGCAGCCGGCAAGCTCTACGGTGGCTACGGATTCAGCCCCAACTTTGGGCTCGAGCTCGGTTACGTCCAGTTGGGCGATTTCAGCTACAACGGTGGCTCGGTCAAGGCCAATGGCGTCTTCCTCGACGCGGTGGGCACCTTCCCGATCACGCCGCAGTGGTCTGGCCTGGCACGTGTGGGCGCCTTCCAAGGCAAGCTTGATGGCGGCGGCATCAGTGACCGGGGCAACTCGTGGAAAGCTGGCGCAGGTGTCCAGTACAACCTGACCCCGAACGCAGCCGTGCGCGCCGAATACGAGCGCTATCGATTCAACGTGATGGGCAGCCCGTCAGCCGACATGTTCACCGTCGGCCTCAACTACCGCTTCTGATGTGAAGCAGCTCCCCGTGGGCCGGTTTCATCCGGCGCATGGGGTCGCTCTTCGGCACCGTCAAGCGGCGCCGGCATCGTGGGGGCGTGGATGCGCACGCGTGCGCCGAGCACACCCACCACCTGCCCCGCACGCACCTTGCAGGTCTAGCGCAACGCCTGTGGCCCGTCAACCTCGACCTTGCCACCGGCCACCATCGCCTTGCCTTCGCCGCCGCTGCTGGCCAGCCCGGTGACCTTGAGCAAGGTGTCCAGCGTGATGTAGTCACCTCGCAGCTCGAATTCAATCTGTCTCATCTGTGTTGCCCTCACCTTTTTCAGGGTTGCGGCCAAGTTTGCGTCAAACCCATGGCCTGCGCCAGCAAAGCGTATGACTTGCGCCGCACGGCGGGGTCGTGCGTCCAGGTGTTGATGACGATCTCGTCAAGCGACAACTCGGCCGCGAGCCGCTGCAGCTTGTGGACTACCTGGGCGGTGCTGCCCACAAAGGCACGCTGTCGCATCGGCTCCACGACCCGCATCTCTTCGGGGGTGAAACCGCGCGCTGCAATCACATCGGGCGACTGCAGCGGGCCCAGCAAGCCCCGGCCACGGTCCACCCGCCAACGCTCGCGGCTCAGCGCGTGGTGCAGGGCTTCTTCTTCGGTGTCAGCCGCCAGCGCCCACACACAAATGGTGGGCTGGGGCTGCGGGTGACGCTCGCTCGGTTGATAAAGCCGGCGGTAAAGATCAAGCGCTTGCTCAACCCCCTGGCCGTCGACGAAGAAGTACGCATAGGCATAGGGCAGCCCGAAATGTGCCGCGAGTTGTGCCCCGTAGTCGGAGCTGCCAAGGATCCACACCTCGGGCGCATGGGGCCCACGCGGGTGCGCCGTGATGCCGCGGTGTGGGGCGCTGCTCGTCCACGCCTGCAGGTCACGCACCTGCTCGGGAAAGTGATCTGCCGACCCGTGGGTGTGCGGGTTCAGCGCTTGCGCGGTGCGCATGTCGCCCCCCGGCGCACGGCCCACACCGAGGTCGATGCGCCCTGGCGCCAAAGCCTCGAGCACACGGAATTGCTCCGCCACCTTGAGCGCCGAGTAGTGCGGCAGCATCACCCCTGCGCTGCCGATGCGGATGTTGCGCGTGCGCGCAGCGATGGCCGCCATCAGGATCTCGGGCGCGCTGCCCACGATGGTGGGCAGGCTGTGGTGCTCGCTGAGCCAGAAGCGGTGGAAGCCCAGCGCCTCGGCATGTTCGGCCAGTGCCAAGGTGTCGCGGATGGCCGCGTCTTCGCTGCTTCCGCTGAGTGAAATAGATTGATCGAGTACCGAGAGTTTCATCGTGAGCGCCGCAGTTTGCTGATGTATATTCAGCCTACAGGTATACGCAAGACTGTGGTTGTGAGTGATCTTTTCGAACACTGGTTTGGTTCCAAACCAGTTCCGTTAGAACCCCCGAATAACGTTTCTTGAGTGTCTCTGCATGCGGAGCATGTGCTGCGCATTACTTTGTAAGAAAGATAGGACTCGTCCATGACGACTCAAACCGGTACCGTGAAGTGGTTCAACGAGAGCAAGGGCTACGGCTTCATCGCTCAAGACGCGGGCGGCGCTGACCTGTTCGCCCACTTCCGTGACATCCAAGGCGATGGCTTCAAAACCCTGCTGGAAAACCAGAAAGTGGAATTCGAAGTCAAAGAAGGCCAAAAGGGTCTGCAAGCCGCGAATATTCGCGTGCTGTAAACCTGGCGCCAAGCCAACGCAAAAAACGCGGCTCCGGCCGCGTTTTTTTATGCCTGACATCTGGGCGACAAGTGCACTTCGGGCCGGGCGCTACGATGCGCCGTTTCACCCCGTCGGAGACACACCATGCCCACACTTGCCACCCTCACCAACCACCAAGTACGCCTCGCGGCACGCCCCGTGGGCCTGCCCACCAGCGCCAACTGGAGCTTCAGTGCCGAGCCGGTGCAAGAACCGTCGGCCGGTGGCGTGCTGGTGAAAACCTTGAGCCTCTCGCTCGACCCCGCCATGCGCGGCTGGATGAATGAAGGCAAGAGCTACATCCCGCCCGTGGGCATTGGCGAGGTCATGCGAGCCGGCGGCGTGGGTGTGGTGGTCGCGTCCAAGAACCCGGCCTTCGCGGTGGGCGACCACGTGAGTTGCAGTACCGGCGTGCAAGAGTACTGCTTGATCCCCGAGGGCGAGATCAAGCGCTACGGCCTGGCCACGATCGACCTGCGCGTGGGTTCGCTCACCCAATGGCTCAACGTGCTGGGCATGCCCGGCATGACAGCCTACTTCGGCCTGATGGATGTCGGCCGGCCCTTGGCTGGCCAGACGCTGGTGGTGTCAGGCGCGGCCGGCGCCGTGGGCCAGACCGTGGGCCAG
>JBBRFR010000093.1:0-11661 GCA_038241485.1 Burkholderiales bacterium | reverse complement strand
CAAGGCGTACTGCGCCCAGCCCACAAACTCGTAGTTGGGCAGCAGGCGCGAGGCCGAAAACGAGAGCACGCCGTTCCACGCGATCAGGCCGTAGACGAAGGCGAAGGCGAGCGCGAAGCTGGGGGCCACGGCGAGGCGCGGCATCCAGCGCGAGAGGCGGGTGGAGAGGGGTGTGGTCATGTCACTGTCAATCAAGCGGCTTCAACCCACTCCGTTCGGGCTGACCCTTCGACAGGGCTCAGGGCGAACGGCTTGGTTCGCAACGAACGGAGGTGGGTTGAAGCACTTCTCTCACATCACATCACATCACTTCGTCTTTGCCGCCGACGCCAGCCGGTCCATCGCCTGCTCGGCCGTCATGGTGTCGGTGTTCCAGAACTGCGACACCACGTCTTTGATCGCACCTTCGGCTGCCGATGACACCGCCATGCCGTGGGCCACCGAGGGCACCAGGCCGTTGTTCTTGGCGGTGGCCACGAAGTCCTTGGACGAGAGCTTGGCGCAGTCGTCGAACTTGGCCATGTCGCTGTTCAAGCGCACCGGGATCGAGCCCTTGTTGAGGTTGAACACCTCCTGGAACTCGGGCGCCATGATGGCCGCGGCCATGTCTTTTTGCGCCTGCAGGTTGGCGGTGTTCTTGATCTTGAACATCGCGAAGCTGTCGACGTTGAAGGTGAACGCATTGGCCGTGCCCGGTGCCGCGGCGCACAGGAAGTCTTTGCCCGGCACCTTGCCGGCGGCGATGAACTCGCCCTTGGCCCAGTCGCCCATCAGTTGCATGCCGGCTTCACCACGAATGACCATCGCTGTGGCGAGGTTCCAGTCGCGGCCCGAGGCGTTTTTGTCGGTGTAGTCCTTCACCTTCTTGAAGGTGGTCAGCACCTTGAGCATGGTGGGGCTCTTGACGCTGGCCGGGTCGAGTTGCACCAAAGCCTTGCGATAGAAGTCGGCACCACCCACACCGAGAGCAACCGATTCGAAGGTGGTGAAGTCTTGCCAGTTCTGGCCGCCGTGAGCGACCGGGATGATGCCCGCCTTCTTGAGCGCCTCGGCGGTGACGAAGAACTCGTCCCAGTTGGTGGGCATCTTGGTGTTGGCCTTCGTCAGCGCCACCGGGTTGGCCCACAGCCAGTTGACGCGGTGCACGTTGACCGGCACGGCGACGTAGTTGCCCTTGTACTTCATGACGTCGGAGACGACCTTGGGCAACAGCGCATCCCAATTGTTGGCCTTCGCCACGTCGTCGAGGTTGGCCAGCACACCTTCGGCACCCCACTCCTGGATCGACGGGCCCTTGATTTGCGCAGCGGCCGGGGCGTTGCCCGAGACCACGCGCGACTTGAGCACGGTCATGGCCGAGTCGCCACCGCCACCGGCCACAGCGAAGTCTTTCCAGCTGTGGCCCTTGGCCTGCAGCGTGGCCTTCAGGGCGGCGGCCGCCTTGGCTTCGCCGCCAGACGTCCAGTAGTGCAGCACTTCGACCTCGCCGGCACGCGCTGCCAGCGAGGCGCAAAACAAGGTGGCCGCGGCCGCGATGTGCAGCGCTCGGATGGAGGTGGGTGTGGTGTTCATCAATGTCTCCGGGTGTTGTTGGGTGTCGAAACGAGTCGGGGGGCTGCAGGGAATGCCGACGGGACAGAACATTAACAATTAATTAACATTTCCCATTCCGTAGTTACCCGGATGACGCCGAAATACCCATGAAACTCTCTTGTAACCGAGGCGAGCAAGCGTGCGATCTCGGCAACTCATGGTTAACACCATGTTAATTTTATTAATGTTTTAACAACAATGCGCCGCGGGCCCGGCCACCCCCCCCCTGTTTTCTTACCCCCAGTGCGGCCGGTTCCCGCTCAACAAACCAACGGAGACCCATCCATGACAACCACCCGCTCTGTCGCGCCCCGTGCGCTGGCCCTGGCCGCCGCTCTTGCCGCTGCACTGGCCGCCCCGCAGGCCCAGGCCGTCGATTTCGACGGCTACTTCCGCGCCGGCCCCGGCGCCACCTCGAAAGACGCCGCCCGCGCTTGCTACAACCTGGGCATCTCCGGCGGCCACTACCGCCTGGGCAACGAGTGCGACTTCTACGGCGAGTTCGGCCTCACCCAGACCGGCACCACCGAGGGCGTGGCCTGGAAGGGCAAGGTGATGTTCAGCGAATACAACAACGGCACCGACACCGGCAACTCGGCCTCGTCGTTTGCGCAGATGTATGTCGAAGGCAAGGGCTTCGACATCGCACCGGGCACCAACTTCTGGGTCGGCAAGCGCTTCTACGGCCGCAAAGACGTGCACATCCTCGACACCTTCTTCGTGCGCCTCGACGGCGTGGGCGCCGGTGCCGACCAGATTGCCCTCGGCGGCAGCGCCAAGCTGGGCCTGGCCTACTTCAGCAGCGACAGCTTCGCGGGCTTTGGCGACCCGGGCAACGGTGCGTCAACCAACCCCGGCAACCGCTTCAACATCGACGTGACCGAGATCGCCGTCAACCCCGGCGGCCAGCTGCGCGTGACCGGCACCTTCACCCAAGGCCGCTACGACAACCCGACCGACGGCAAGGGCACCAGCGGCTTCGGCCTGAGCCTGCAGCACACCCAAGACCTCAAGGCCCTGGGGGGAGGCAACACCTTGTGGCTGCAATACGCCCAAGGCTCGGCCGGGCTGGACGGCAACTTCGGCACCCGCAACGCCGAGTCGGGTGTGAAAAAAGTGCGCCTGGTCGAGAGCCTGACCTGGCAGCTGGGCGCCTTGGGTGGGCAGGCGGTGGCGCTGATCGGCCAGCAGGGTGAAGACACCCTCAACGGCACACCAAAATTCAAGGAGCTTTCGATCGGCGGGCGGGCGTCGTATGCGCTGACGAAAAACTTCAAGCTGGTGAGTGAGTTGGGCTACATGCAGAAGAAGCCCGACGGCTCCGCCACGCAGAAGCTGACCAAGTTCACCTTCGCTCCCACGCTCTCCACCGGCCCGGGCTTGTGGAACCGCCCCGAGCTGCGCCTGTACGTGACCACCGCGAAATGGAACGACGCAGCCAACGCCGCTTCGGGCATCGGCGGCTTGACCGGCCTGGGCAATGGCAAGACCAAGGGCACCAGCTACGGCGCGCAAGCCGAGATCTGGTTCTGAGCGACTTGAACGGGGGCTGAACTGGCCCGCCCGCACGCTTGAAAACTCGGCGCCAGAGTGCGCCCGCGCCTCGGGGGAAACACCCCGAGGCGCACATGAACGGTGTCTTAACATCGCGGGCACGACCACTTGAACGCCCGATGAAACTACTGCTCGCCGAAGACGACACCATCCTGGCCGACGCGCTCACCGCCAATCTGCAAGGCTGCGGCTTTGAGGTGGAGGTGGCACAAAACGGCGCGGTGGCCGAGTACCTGCTGCTGCGCCACGACTTCGACATCGGCGTGCTCGACCTCGGCCTGCCGCTGGTCGACGGCCTCACCGTGCTGAAGAAGGTGCGCGCCGCCAAACCCGGCCTGCCGATGATGGTGTTGACCGCGCTCGACGGCATGGAGCAGCGGGTGGCCGGCCTCAACGCCGGCGCCGACGACTACCTCACCAAACCGTTTGACTTCCCCGAGCTCGAAGCACGCATTCGCGCCCTGCTGCGCCGCGCGCACGGCGCCACCGGCAGCAACGCCGTGCAACAGGCCGGCCTGCTGCGCTTTGACCGCGAAGCACGCCGCGCCAGCATCGACAAAACCCCGCTCGACCTCTCGCCACGCGAGTGGACGCTGCTCGACCTGCTGCTCACCCAGCGCGACCGTGTGGTCACCAAAGAGCAGATCGTGCAAGGCTGGACGCCCGACCCGAACGAGCAAAACCCCGGCTCGATCGAGGTCTACATCCACCGCCTGCGGCGCAAGCTCGAAGGCTCGAAGGTGTCGATCCGCACGGTGCGGGGGCTGGGTTACCTGCTCGAGACGGAAGCTTGATGTGAGCCGCGCACCGTTCGCCCTGAGCCTGTCGAAGGGCCTGCGCGTCACGACGCTGGCTTCGACAAGCTCAGAGCCTGAGAGTTTTTTGATTTCCGTTCGCCCTGAGGTATCGAAGGGCGAACGGGCGGTGGGCGCAAACCTAAAAACTCTCACCCTCTCAGCCCGAATGGATTAATGCATGCGCCTCCCAGGCCTCACCCCTGGCACCCGCTCGCTGCACCGCCACCTGCTGCTGTGGCTCTTGTTGCCGCAGCTGGTGCTGTGGCTGGCGGCGGCGAGCTTCACCTACCAGCTGGCCGGGCGTTATGCCAACCGGGCCATCGACGCGAGCCTGACCACCGCCTCGCGTGCGCTGGCACGCCAGGTCAAGCCCAGCGGCAGCGGGCTGTTGATCGACTTCCCGCGCGCCGCGCAAGACATCATCGAGGCCGACCCCGACGACCGCGTCTACTACATGGTGAGCACACCACCGGGCGAGTTCATCCTCGGCAACAGCCAGATGCCGCAGCCGCCGGCCGACATCACCGAGCCGCGGCTCGCCCAGCCGTATCTGTACGACGGGGTGGTGCGCGACAAGGCGGGCGGCGACACACCGCGCGAGGTCAACGTGCGGGTGGTCGCGCTCTACCTCGCCTACGGCGAGCCCGGCAAACCGCAGCGCATGCTGGTGCAGGTGGCGCGCGGCCGCGCCAGCCGCGAAGAGCTGGCGCGCCAGATCCTGATCGACACCGCCCTGCCCTTGTCGCTCTTGATCGTGTTGATGTCGGTCATCGTGTGGGGTGGCATTCGCGGTGGGCTGGCGCCGCTCGCTCGGCTGCGCAGCGTGGTCGAAAGCCGCGCCATCAACGACCTCGCGCCCATTCGCCTGGAAGCCGCGCCCGAAGAAGTGCGCAGCCTGGCGCTCGCTTTGAACACACTGCTGGCCGAGGTGCGCGACAACGTCAACGCGCAAAAGCGTTTCATCAGCGACGCGGCGCACCAGCTGCGCACGCCGCTGGCCGGCCTGAAGAGCCAGACCGAGCTGGCACTGGCCAGCGCCAGCGTCAGCGCCGACCCCGAACTGCACGCCCGGCTGCAACGGGTGCACGAGAGCGCCACCCGCAGCGCCCACCTGGTGAGCCAGCTGCTGGCGCTGGCGCGCGCTGAGCCCGAAGCGGCGCTGGCGCAATCGCGCACCCGCTTCGACCTGCAGCGCCTGGCGCGCGAGGTGGCGGCCGAGCAGGTGCCACGCGCGCTGGCGGCCGGCATTGACCTGGGGAGTGACGAGAGTGCAGACGAAGACGACCCGACCCAAGCGCCGATCTGCGTGCTGGGCAACGCGATGTTGATTCGCGAGGCGCTGGTCAACCTGGTCGACAACGCCATCCGCTACGCCGGGCGCGGCGCGAGCATCACGGTGGGCGCGCATGCGCAAGGCTCGCAAGCGGTGGTCACGGTCGAAGACACCGGCCCCGGCGTGCCCGAGAGCGAACACGAGCACATCTTTCAGCGCTTTGTGCGCGCCACCCACGAGGGCAACGGCTGCGGGCTGGGCTTGGCGATCGTCAAAGAAATCGTCGAGCGCAGCAGCGGCAGCGTGAGCTTGCAATCGGTGCAGCCGCAGGGGCTGCGCGTGATCGTGCGCTTCCCGCTGGCTCCTGCCAAAACATGACGGCTTGAGCGGGCACACTGCCGCGCATGGCCGTCTCACCCGAGTTCGTCGCGCACTGCATCGAGCTCTTGAGCCCGCTCGGGCCGGCACGCTCGCGCCGCATGTTCGGCGGCCATGGCTTCTATGTGGACGACGTGTTTGTGGCGCTGATCTTTGGTGAGCGCCTGTACTTGAAGGCCGATGCGACAACCCAGGCGCGCTTCGAGGCAGCCGACTGCGAAATTTTTGTGTACCACGGGGCCGACAAGCCCGTGAGCATGAACTACTGGACGGCACCCGACGACGCGATGGAGTCGCCGATGTTGATGCTGCCTTGGGCGCGGCTCGCCATGGAAGCGGCGCTGCGCGCACGCAACGCCAAGCCCGCCAAGCGGGCCAAGAAGCTCAGCCCGCCGCCGCCAACGAAACCGAAAGCGGCGGCCAAGAAGGCGCAGAAAACTTAGCCAGACGAGACGCGGCGGCGCACACCCGCGGCGGCACCAGCAACTGGAACTGCGTGACGCCCCAGCCTTCGACCACCCAGGCACTGCCGCAGGCGAGGGCCAGGCTTTCACCGGCGCTCAGCCACACGTCTTCAGCCGGTGCCCGGGGCGTGCCTGAACGGGTGAGCCACACGCGGCCCTGGGCCACATGCAGCTCGCGCTCCCCCGGCCCAATGTCCAGGCGCAGCGCTTCGCCGGGCGCCAAAACCCACAGCGCGCAAGGCGTAGACTCTTGCTCACTCGTCATCAATTGGGTACTCATGGAGAACTCCTTGTATTCAGTGAAACGAAGGGTAGGCCCAGCAAAAGCAGTCGTCCAATGAGTTGCCAACACTGAATTAACCCGTTTTGATCATGAATACCATCCGCCGCCGCCCGCTCGCCGTGGGCCCGATCCGGGCCTTTGAGGCCGTCTCCCGCCACCTGAGCTTTCGCGCCGCGGCCGACGAGCTGAGCCTCACGCAGTCGGCGATCAGCCGGCAGATCCAGGCGCTCGAAGAAGACATGGGCGCCACCCTGCTGCTGCGCGGCACGCGCAAGGTGGAGCTCACGGCCGAGGGAGCGATGTTTCTGCGCGCGCTCGCGCCCAGCCTCGCGCGCATCGACGCCAGCGTGCAGCAGGTGCGCCAGTCGCTCGGGCGCAAGGTGGTCAGCGTGAACACCTTCGCCTCGTTTGCCTCGTTGTGGCTGATCCCGCCGATGGAAGCGTTTCAGCGCGAGCACCCCGAGATGGACATCCGGGTCTCGGCCAGCGATGTGATCGTCAACACCAACGACCCCGAGTTCGACTTGATCCTGCGCTACACCAACCGCGAGAAAGTGCCGGCCCACGCACAACGCCTGTTCGGCGAGGTGATCACGCCGGTGATCAGCCCCTGGCTGGCCGAGCAGATCAAGAACGGCCAGGCGCCGCCGCTGTCGACTCCCGCGCACCTGGCCCAGCACACGCTGACCGAAGAAGACGACCACCGCCCGGCCGCCGAGTTCCTGAGCTGGCGCCACTGGTTGGCCAAGCAGGGCGCCCCCAATGTGCAGCCGCGGCGCTGGCTGTACCTCAACTTCACCTACCAGCAAGTGCAGAGCGCGCTCGCCGGCCAGGGCGTGGCGCTGGCGCGGCTGCCACTGGTGGCCGAGCAGCTGGAGCGCGGCGACCTGGTCGAGCCCTTCGGCCCGGGCGGCCGCGTGGCAACGCACCTGGCCTACTGGCTGATCACCCCGGCCGGCAGCCGCGCGCGCAAGGAGGTCGACGAGTTTTGCCGCTGGGTTGAACAACGCTCGGCACAAACGCGGCTGGCTCTGGGCGAGGCAGAGGCCTCTTAAGAAACCACGCCTCGCTCGGTGACGATCACCGCCAGCGGCTGATCGTGCGGCTCGGCGGCAAACTCGGCCTCGCTGACTTCGCCCACCGCCCAGGCCACACCCACCGCGGTGACGTGTGGGTTCGCGGCCAGCCAGCGGTCGAAGTAGCCGCCGCCATAACCCAGCCGGTAGCCGCTGCGGGTGAAGCCGACACAGGGCACCAGCACCACATCGGGCGTCACCGGGGCGCCGTCGCTGGAGGCGATGCCGCACTCGTCGTTCAGCGTGGGCTCGGCCCCGTCCCACAGCCGGTAGTGCATCTGGCGCGCTTCGCGCCGCGCAAACGGCAAGGCAAGTGAAAACGAAGCAGAAAAGGAAGTACCCACCTTGTCGTCGTGCCACTGGGCGGCTGCGTTAAATTCGGAGCGCATCGGCCAGTAGACGCCCAGGCACTCGGGCTCCAGGCGGTCGATGATTTGCGCCAACTCCCGCACGATCAATGGCAACGCCGATGCAACCTCTGGCGATGAAACGAATCGTTCACGGGCGGCCAGCAGCTGTGCACGCAATGTTGGGCGAGAAGTGGGCGGCGCAGTCAACACAGTGAGCAAACAAGGAATGGGTTTGAAATCAGTATATGAGCCGGTCTTGCCACGACGCCTGTTGACGCTGGTGGGCCTGGTCACGGCCCTGATGGCGGGCTCGTGGCCGGCCCAGGCGCAGACCGGCAACGATGTGATCCTCGATGCGCGTGTCGCCTACGGCAAAAAAGACGGCAACCAGCTGGCCACCTTGCGCGGCCGGGCGCTGCTGGAGCGCCACCCGCTGGCGATGTGGGTCGACTACTGGCAGCTCAACAACCGGCTGTACGCGGCCTCCACCGACGAGGTCGAGTCGTTTTACCGCCGCTGGAGCGGCAGTTACGTCGAAGACCGGCTGCGCAACGACTGGCTGCTGGAGCTGGGCCGCCGCCGCGAATGGAAGTCCCTGGCTGCCGACTACCCGCGTTTCCGCATGAACGACGACCGCGAGGTGAGCTGCTACGCCCTGCTCGCCAACCACCTCGACGGCAAAGACGTGCGCAGCGCCGCGCGCGCCGCCTGGCTGGCCCAGCGTGAAGGCGACGACGGTTGCAACCTGCTCGGCACCGCGCTCTTCGAGGCCAAGCACCTGAGCGAAGCCGATGCCTGGCGCCGCGCGCGCCTGGCCATCGACGGCAACAAGCCCCGCGCCGCGCAACAGTCGGCCGCGCTGGTGAGCCCACGCGCCGGCACCGACGCCGCGGCACTGACTGACAACCCCTCGCGCTACCTCAACGCACTCACTGCCAAGACCCGCCACGACAAGGAGTTGGCCACGCTCGCGCTGATGCGCCTGGCCAGCACCGACCCCGATGCCGCCGCCATCGCGCTGCGCACCCGCTGGGAAGCCGCTCTGCCCGCCGAGCTGGCCGCCTGGGCCTGGGCCTCGGTGGGCAAACAGGCGGCGATGAAGCTGCTGCCCGACGCCTCCGACCACTACCAGCGTGCGGCGCTGTTGGCAGGCAAGGCCTCGGTCGAGATCGATTGGGCCGATGACACCCTCGCCTGGAAAGCGCGCGCCGCACTGCGCGCCAACAATGGCAAGCCACGCTGGCAGCAGGTGATGCAGGCCGTCAACGCGATGAACCCCGCCGAGCAGCGCGACTCCACCTGGGTCTACTGGAAAGCGCGTGCCCTGCAAGCACTGGCCGACGATTCGACCGAACCCGAGGCCATGACAGCGCAGGCGCAAGAAATGCTGGGCAGCCTGGTCGGTCAGCTCCATTTTTACGGCGCGCTCGCGGCCGAAGACCTGGGCCAACCCATCGCCCTGCCGCAACAACCCTTGCCGCCCACCGATGCCGAGCGCCAGGCGGCGTCGCGCTCGCCGGGGCTGCTGCGCGCGCTGCAGCTCATCGCCATCGGCCTGCGCAACGAAGGTGTGCGCGAATGGAACTTCACCCTGCGCGGCATGGACGACCGCGCCCTGCTGGCCGCCGCCCAGATGGCCTGCGACCGCGATGTGTGGGACCGCTGCATCAACACCAGCGACCGCACGCGCACCGAGATCAACATGGCGCAGCGTTTCCCCACACCTTTCCGCAAGGAGATGCAGGCACGCAGCCGCGAGCTGGGCGTTGACCCGGCCTATGTGTACGGCCTGATCCGCCAGGAGTCACGCTTCGTGATGGACGCACGCTCCCACGTGGGCGCCTCGGGGCTGATGCAGATCATGCCGGCCACCGCCCGCTGGACGGCCAAGAAAATCGGCATCCCGTACACCCAAGAGATGATCAACGACCGAGATCTCAACCTGCGCCTGGGCACGCAGTACCTGCGCCTGGTGCTCGACGACTTTGAAGGCTCGCAGGTGCTGGCCGCGGCGGCCTACAACGCCGGCCCGAGCCGCTCGCGCCGCTGGCGCGAAGGCCCGCAGCTCGAAACCGCCGTGTGGGCCGAAAACGTGCCCTTCAGCGAAACACGCGACTACGTGAAGAAGGTGTTGTCGAACGCTGTCTTCTACTCGGCCCTGCTCAACAACCCCTCGGCCACACACGCGCCTTCGCTCAAGGCGCGGCTGGGCCGCCTGATCGGGCCACGACAAAGCCCCCCATCCACCCTCGACAAGGACCTGCCGTGACACAGAGCCCCCACGCTCACTTCGTTCACTGCCCCCCGCGGGCGCGCGTCAGCCCGTGGCGCGGCCCGGCGGTGTTGCCATGACCAATGTGCTCGTGCTAGGCGGCACCGGCTTCGTCGGCCGCAGGCTGTGTGAAAAGCTGGTTGAACGCTCGCGCGGCGGCCAGGGCCGCATCACCGTGCCCAGCCGGCAACCGCAGCGTGCCAAGGCGATCCAGCTGCTGCCCACCGTGGAGGTGGTGCCGGCCGACGTGCACGACGAAGCCCAGCTCACGCACCTGGTGACGGGGCGCGACGTGGTGATCAACCTGGTGGCCATCCTGCATGGCAGCGAAGCCGCTTTCCGCTACGCGCACGTGGAGCTGCCGCGCAAGCTGGCGCGTGCCTGCCAGGCCACTGGTGTGCGGCGTGTGGTGCATGTGAGCGCACTCGGCGCCGCACCCGGCGCGCCCTCGATCTACCTGCGCTCCAAGGCCGAAGGCGAGGCCGTGCTGCAGGCGGCAGGCTTGGATCTGACGCTGCTGCGCCCTTCGGTGATCTTTGGCACCGACGACCGTTTTCTCAACCTGTTTGCGCAGCTGCAACGTGTCTTCCCGCTGATGCCGCTGGCAGGCGCCGACGCGCGTTTCCAGCCGGTGTGGGTGAGCGATGTCGCGCAGGCCATCGCCAACACGCTGGCCCGGCACGACAGCATTGGCAAGACGTATGAGTGCACTGGCCCGAGTGTCTACACGCTGGCCGAGTTGGTGCGGCTGGCGGGGCGCTGGTCGGGCAATGAACGCCCGGTGATCCCGCTGCCAGCCGCGCTGGGTCGCTTGCAAGCAAGGGCCATGGAGTGCCTGCCGGGTGAGCCACTGATGTCGCGCGACAACCTGGCGTCGATGCAGGTGCCCAACGTGGCCACCGGCGCACAACCGGGCCTCGACACGCTGGGTGTGCAAGCCACGGCGCTCGAAGCCGTGATGCCCGAGTGGCTGGCACGTGGCGGCGGCCCGGCGAAGATGGATCGCTGGCGCCGAGGGGCGGGTCGCGCCTGAGCGGCTGATGCGGGCGCGGCATCGATGCCATGCCGCGTTGTCATCGCCTGACCGCTGGGGGTCGCCTAGCATGTGAGGCCCTCTTTGACGTCAACACAAAGGTCTTGCACCATGCCCCTGCAGCTCTACATCGGCAACAAGAACTACTCCTCCTGGTCCATGCGGCCCTGGGTGCTGCTCACACAAGCGGGCATCCCGTTTGAAGAGCGCATGCTGCGCTTCGACTCGTTCGATGCAGGCTCCAAATTCAAGACCGAGCTCGCCCGCCTGAGCCCCGTGGGCAAAGTGCCGGTGCTGGTCGACGACGGCTTCGCTGTGTGGGACACGCTGGCCATTGCCGAGTACGTGGCCGAACGGTTTCCCGACAAGAAGCTCTGGCCCGCCGACGCCAAAGCCCGTGCACGCGCACGCAGCGTGTGCGCCGAGATGCACTCGGGCTTTGGCGCGCTGCGCAACCACTTCGGCATGAACGTCGAAGCCTCGCTGCCCGAGGTGGGCCAGCGTGTGCTGCACGAACAGCCGCAGGCCCGCGCCGACCTCGAGCGCATCGTGCAGATGTGGAGCGAGCTGCTGGCCACCTACAAAGGC
>JBBRFR010000092.1:0-11861 GCA_038241485.1 Burkholderiales bacterium | reverse complement strand
ATGGCATTGAAACCGCCGCCATTCGACAGGCCGCAGGCAAGCCAGCAGCCGGCCGCATCGGGCTGCGCCTGCATGTGGACGACGGGCGCCTTTGGATTCACCTGAGCGACGACGGCCGTGGCCTGGCCATCGCCAAGATCCGCAGCTGCGCCACCGAGCAGAACCTGCTCACCCGCGGGAAGAAGTGCAGCGACGACGAGGTGGCCCAGCTCATCTTCCGCTCCGGCTTCTCGACCGCCGAGCAAGTGACCGAGGTCTCGGGCCGCGGTGTGGGCATGGACGCGGTGCGCGGTTTCCTGGAAAAGGAAGGCGGCAGCATCAGCATTCGCTTCCTTGATGAGCGAGAAGACGCCGACTTCCGCGCCTTCGAGACTGTGATTGAGCTGCCCGACAAATACGCGGCATCCCTACACGCCGCCATGTCATTTGATGCACTGCGCACCCGCCTGCAGTCCAGCAAGGCGTGACCGGTGAACGAAAGACACATGCAATGACGACGCCCATCCAAGCCCCGCAGAGCGGCACCCGCAATGACGAGGTGCTCTACGACACCGACCACGCGCGCGTCACCCGCAAGGTGCTGCCCGAGTTGGGCAGCGTGGTGGTCAAGCAGGCCGTGGGCGCCCAGGCCCTGCGCCGCCTCGGGCACGAGCTGGCCATGCTCAAGCGCCTGGCCCACGTCGAAGGGGTGGCCAAGCTGGCCGAGGCTTGCGCCGAACCCGGCACCTTGGTGCTGCGCGACGACAACGCCATGTCGCTCGCCGCGTACCTGCGCGACCACCGGCTCGGCGTCGAGCAGGTGCTGGCCTATGCACAGGCCGCGGCCGGCATCCTTGGGCAGGTGCACAAGGCCGGCGTGATCCACAAAGACATCGGCCCCGCCAACCTGCTCATCCACCCCGACACGCTCGCGCCCACCCTGATCGACTTCAACATCGCCGCCAACATCGGCGACGAAACCGAGACCAACGAGACGCAGAGCGGCATTGCCGGCACGCTGGCCTACATGTCGCCCGAACAGACCGGCCGCACGGGCCGGCGCCCCGACCAGCGCTCTGACCTGTATTCGCTCGGCATCACGCTGTACGAGATGCTCACGCAGCGCAAGCCGTTTGAAAGCACCGACCTGCTGGAGCTGGTGCACGACCACCTGGTGCGCGTGCCGGACGCCCCGGCGTCGGTCAACCCAGCGCTGCCGCAGATCGTGTCTGACCTGGTCATGCGCCTGCTTGAAAAGGAACCCGACCGCCGCTACCAGAGCGCCGAAGGCCTGCGCCTGGATCTTGCCCGCCTGCATGCCGCGCTGCTGCGTGGCGACCACGCCGCTTTCCCGCTGGGAGAACACGATTTCGCACGACGCCTGTCACCGCCGCCGCGGCCCATCGGCCGCGAAGCCGAGCTCGGCGCGTTGCAACAAGCCCTTAAAAGATCGATCGAAGGCGGCGTCAACTGCCTTCTGATCGCAGGCGCACCCGGCGTGGGCAAGTCGGCACTCATGAACGAGCTGCGCCCGGCGGTCACCGCCCAACACGGCTGGTTCGTCACGAGCAAGTTCGACCAATATTCGCAAGACGCCGCGAAAGCCGCCGTCGAGTCGCTGCGCGCACTGGGCCGCCTGCTGCTGGCAGAACCCGAAGAACAGGTGGCGCGGCACCGCGAACGCATCCTCAAGGGCCTGGGCAGCAACGCAGGCTTCGGGCCCGCCCTACTGCCCGAGTTTGTGCTGCTGCTCGGCAAACAACCCGTGCTGGTGGTCAGCGACCCGCGCGAAGCCGAGGCCCGAATGCTGCAGGCCACGGTCGACCTGCTGCGCAGCGTGGCCACGCCTGAACGGCCGGTGGTGATCGTGATGGACGATCTGCAATGGGCGCCGCCGATGTCCCTGCGCACGTTGGACACGCTTGTCTCGTCTGCCGAACCCATCCCGGGCCTGTTGGTGATCGTCGCCTATCGCCCCAACGAGGTTGACGCAAGCCACCCCTTGAGCGCCTTGATGACGGGGTGGGAAAAGCTCGCTCCCGCGCCCACGCGCCTGGAGCTGGGCAATCTGGCGCCTGATCACATGGCGTCGCTCATCGGCAAGATGCTGCGCCTGGCCGACCCCGAGGCGGGCAAGCTGGCCGCTGCACTGCATGAGCGCACGGGCGGCAACCCGTACGACATCATCGAATTGATCAATGCTTTGCGCGAAGACAACCTGCTGGTGCCGCGCGACGGCCTGTGGCAGTGGGAAGCGGCAGCCCTGCGCCAATACGTCGGCAGCGCTGGCGCATCGGACATCTTGGGCCGGCGCATCGCCAAACTCTCGCAAAACGCGCTTGAGATGCTGGAAGTCGTGGCCTGCCTCGGGGGTGAAGTCAGCTCCAAGGTGCTGGAGCTTGTCAACGGCCTGAATGGCGAAGAGCTGTCTCAACGTCTCGCCCCGTCGCTGGAAGACGGGTTGCTGTCGACCGAAGCCGGCGAACAAGCCGTGCTGCGCTTTCGGCACACCCGCATCCACCAAGCCGTCTTCGAGGGCATGAGCGCCGAACGGCGCCGCGAATACCACTTGCGCCTGGCACGGTGCCTGGTCGCGCAGGCCGACCTCGGTCAAATGGCCGCCGAACAGTACCTGCCCGTGGCCGATGCGCTGGTTGAAGAAGCCGAATGCCGCCGTGTGGCGGGCCTCTTCCACGAGTCTGCGGCCCGCCTGCGCATGCTCAACTACGCGGTGACCGAACGGCTGCTTTGCGCAGCCATCCAGTTGCTCAAATCGGTTGAGACGCCAGGCGATGCGCAGCTGCTGGCCACGCTCGAAACCGAACAGCACACGGCCTTGTATGTATTGGCGCAGCACGCCGATTGCGACACCGTCTATGCGTCCATCGTGGCGCGCCGCACCGACCCGACTTTTCTGGCAGACCCGGCAGGCATTCAGATGTACAGCCTGATCAACCGAGGCCGCAACCAAGACGCTACTGATCTCGGGCTCAAGCTGCTTCAAGAGCTGGGCCTGCAAAAGCCCGCCGACATGCGCGCCGCCGTCGCCGAGGGCACGAAGCGCCTGGTCGAGTGGAGCCACGGCGAAGAAAAAAACGCCGACTTTGAACGCCCCGAGGTGCGCGACCCGCAGATCACGGCGCGGGCCAAGCTCCTGGTGCAAACAGCCAACGCAAGCTACTTCTGCGACTCGACGATGTTCGCGTGGCTGATCCTTGAGGGCAAGCGCCTGTGGATCGAAGAAGGCCCGTCTGAGCCGCTGATGCGCTGCACCAGCGGCGCCCCGTTTTTGCTTGTCGGCGCACCGCAAGACTACCGAGGCTCCTATGTCGGCGCGCGCCACATGATTGCCGTCGGCGAGGCGCGCAGCTTCGGGCACGCCACCGCAATGACGCGTGCCAACTACGGCTTCAGCGCAGGCCATTGGGTCGAGCCAATCGAAAACGTGATCGATGACTTCATGCAGGCCCGCTCAGGCCTGATGCAGGCAGGCAACGTCACTTACTCGGCCTACACCTACCGCACCAGCGACCTGCTGATGGACTGCGCCCCCACCCTGGAGGCGATGACCGCAGACGTCAACGACAGTTTGTTGTTCGCCGACCGTACCCGCAATGCCGACTTGAGAAAGCGCATACAACCGCGTGTCCAGCTGATCCAGGCTCTGCATGGCAAAACCAAAACGCCCGGCGGCTTCTGCGACGAGAGCTTCGATGAAGACGCTTACATCGCGGCCTTCCCCGCACTGAGCCTCCCCAGCGCGTTTTTTCACATCCTGCGCGCCAACTCGGCCCTCATCTTCAACGATTCGGCCACGCTGGCGCTGCATGCAGCCAAGGCCATGGCTGCACTGCCGTTTGCGCCCGGCTACTACGTCACGGCGCTGGCACGCGTGATGCAAGCCGTGGCACTCGCGGAGAAAGCGCGTAACTTGCCGCAAGGCGAGCGTGGCCCGCTGATCGAAGAGCTCGACGCCACCTGCCTGAACTGGCTGCGCCTGCGCGCCGCCGACGCGCCGGTCAACTTTCTGCACCTGTTGCGCTGGGTTGAGGCCGAGCGCAGTTGGGCCGCTGATTCGGTATGGGCCGCTGGCGCAGCGTTCGACGCAGCGGTGGCCGAAGCCGCGCTGCACCCGCGCCCGTGGCACCGGGCACTCATCACCGAGCGCGCCGCCATGTTCCAGTTTGCGCAGGGCATGGAGCACAGCGCCCGCCCGCTGCTGGCACAAGCTTGCGACCTCTATGAAGCCTGGGGCGCCCCGGGCAAGGTGCGCGAGTTGCGCCGAGTGCACTCCTTCTTGCGCGCGAGCAGCGGCCTGCAGCGTTCGGGTACCAACTTGGGCAGCGCCACCGTCGACACCGAGATGGTCGACATGATGGCGGTGCTTCGCGCCTCGCAAGCCCTGAGCTCGCAGACCAGCCTGGCGAGCCTGACCGCGCAAGTCGGCAAGGTGCTCGGCACCATCACCGGCGCGACCGGCGTGCAGCTGATCGTGCACCCCGATGAAGGAAGCACCGTCTGGGTCACAGCCACATCGCTCACCCACGGCGCAGAGCCGGTGACCGCAGAACAAGCAGGCGCCGCAGGCACCCTGCCGTTTTCGGTGTTCCGCTATGCCGAGCGCACCGGGCAGGTTCTGGTGATCGACGACATTGCGCGCGACGACCGTTTCAGCGGCGACCCCTACGCGCAGAAGTACGACCAGTGCTCGCTCATGCTGGTGCCCATCTTGAAGCAAGGCCAGCTCAACGCGATGCTGGTGCTGGAAAACCACCAGCGTCGCGCCGCCTTCAGCGCCGATCGCCTCGACTCGGTGGCCATGATCGCGGGCCAGCTGGCCGTGTCGCTCGACAACGCCCTGCTCTACGCATCACTTGAGAAGCGTGTGGCCGAGCGCACTGCGCAGCTGCGCCAGAAGACCAACGACATCAACGCCATGCTGCAAAACATGCCGCAAGGCGTGTTGACGGTGATGAACGGCGGCAGCATTCACCCCGAGTACTCGGCCTACCTGGCGACCATTCTGGAGACCACCGAGATCGCTGATCGCCACGTGATGCAGCTGTTGTTCAGCGGCGCCAGCCTGGGTGCCGACAGCCTGTCTCAGGTCGACGCCGCCATTGCCTCGGTGATTGGCGAAGACGAGATGAACTACGAGTTCAACTCGCACCTCTTGGCCACCGAGTTCGACAAAACCATGGCCGACGGCCGCGTGAAGTCGCTCGCACTGAGCTGGTCACCCATCGCCAACGACGAAGGAACGGTCGACAAGCTCATGCTCTGCGTGCGCGACGTGACCGAACTCAAACGCCTGGAGGCCGAAGCCAACACCCGCAAGCGCGAGCTGCAGGTGATCGGCGAGATTCTGGCCGTGAGCCAGGAGAAGTTCCACGAGTTCATCGCCAGCGCCGGCGCCTTCATCGACGAGAACAAGCGCCTGATCGACCAGGCGACCGAGAAAAACGGGGAGACCATCAACCTCTTGTTCCGCAACATGCACACCATCAAGGGCAACGCGCGCACCTACGGCCTGCTGGGCCTGACCAACCAGGTGCATGTGACCGAACAAAGCTACGACGACCTGCGCAAGAGCGACGAAGCCCAGTGGCAGCGCGACACGCTGCTGGCCGAGCTGGCCTCGGTCAAGTCGCTGGTCGACACCTACTCGCACGTCAACGACACGGTGCTCGGCCGCAAGGGCCCGGGCCGCCGCGCCGGCGTCGAGAAGTTCCTGATGGTCGAGAAAGACATGCTGCAGCAGACCGTGCAGGTGCTGGTGGCTGTCGACCGCGGCGACCCGGCCGCCATGCGCGACGCGCTGGGCCAGGTGGGCTCGACGCTGCACATGATCGGCACCCAGCCTCTGGCCGAAGTCCTGTCGGGCTCGCTCGACTCGCTGCCTTCGCTGGCGCAAGAGCTGGGCAAGGAAGCGCCACTGGTGCAGATCGAAGACCATGGCGTTGCCATTCGCACCCAGGCGGGTGGCTTGCTGAAAAATCTGTTCACCCACCTGCTGCGCAACTCGCTCGACCATGGCATAGAAGCCGCGGCCACCCGGCAGGCTGCAGGCAAGCCAGCGGCCGGCCGCATCGACCTGCAGCTGTCGGTGAACGACGGCAAGCTCTGGATACGCCTGCGCGACGATGGCCGCGGGCTGGCGGTGGGCAAGATCCGCCAGTGCGCCGCTGAGCAGAACCTGATCACCCGCGGGAAGAAGAGCACCGACGACGAGGTGGCCCAGCTCATCTTCCGCTCGGGCTTCTCCACCGCTGCGCACGTGACCGAAGTCTCGGGCCGCGGCGTGGGCATGGACGCGGTGCGCGGCTTCCTGGAGAAGGAAGGCGGCAGCATCGCCCTTCGCTTCCTCGACGACCGCGAAGAGGCCGACTACCGGGCCTTCGAAACCGTGATCGCCTTGCCCGACAAGTACGCCGCCTCGCTCAGCGCGGCCATGTCATTCGAAGCCTTGTGTGCCCGCTTTCAGGCATCCAGGGCGCTGCCTACCGACACGCAAACCGAGCGCTCTTAGCCGCTGCTCTCAATTCTTGCGGCCAGACGCCGATACAGCCTCTAGCTGCGTTTGCGGCAACCGTGACTTTCTGCCATCTCCAGTGAAGGGCTACCCGTGACGAAGCTACACCACAACGCGAACCAAAAAGACGTGAAAGACTTCGCATCGGATGCCCGCGACGAGACTCTTTACAGCACAGACGATGTGAAGGTGTCCCGGCGCGAGGGCTCTGGTGACGTCGGCGCCCTGGTGTTCAAGCAGGCCAAGAGCAACTCGGCCATCCGCCGGCTCAGGCTTGAAGCGGCAATCCTGACTCAGCTGGCCGCCGTCGATGGCGTGGTCAAGCTCGCCGACAACCCCGCCGAACCCAACACCTTGGTGTTCAAGGACGAGGGCGCGGTGGCACTGGGCCAATACCTCAAGAGCGCGCCACTGAGCCCTTTGCAGGTGGTTGCTTTTGCGCTGGGTGTCGCGCGCATCCTGTCCGGGGTGCACAAGGCCGGTGTGATCCACAAAGACATTTGCCCCGCCAACCTGTTGATTCACCCGCAGACACTGCAACCCACGCTGATCGATTTCAACATCGCGGTGGTGTGGGCCAGCCAGCAGGTAGACACGGCCGGTGACAGCGAGATTTCGGGCACTTGGTCGTACATGTCGCCTGAGCAAACCGGGCGCACCGGGCGCGCGCCCGACCCCCGCTCCGATCTGTACTCGCTGGGCATCACGCTGTACGAGCTGCTGACGCAGCGCAAGCCCTTTCAGAGCGAAGACCTGCTGGAGTTGGTACATGACCACCTGGTGCGTGTGCCCGAGGCCCCCATCGTTCTGAATCCGCAGCTGTCGCCCCTGGTCTCTGACGTGGTGATGCGCCTGCTGCAAAAAGAGCCCGACCGCCGCTACCAAAGCGCTGATGGCCTGGCCAGCGACCTCAAACACATTGACCAAGCCTTGCAAAGCGGCGACACCACGCCCTTCGAACTGGGCCAGTTCGATTTCGGCGCGCGCCTGAACCCGCCGTTGCACCCGATTGGCCGCAACGAAGAGCTGAACGCGTTGCGTGAAGCGACCGATCATCCCGATGGCAGGCACCCCTGCGTGCTGCTCTCAGGCCCGGCCGGCGTGGGCAAGTCATCGCTGCTGGCCGAGTTGCGCCCGATGGTCGCAGCGCAGCAGGGCTGGTTCCTCTTTGGCAAGTTCGAACAGTTCCGCCAGGAGACGAACAGTGGAGCCGTGGACGGCCTTCGTTCCCTGGGCCGCCAGCTCTTGGCCGAGCCGCCCGAACGTCTCGCCGTGTACCGCGATCGCATTTTGGCCGCCCTGGGCAGCAACCTGGGTGTCGGCATTTCGCTGCTGCCCGAGTACACGCTGCTGCTCGGCAAGCACGAGGCCGTGGAGATCGGCGATCCGCGCGAAGCCGCGGCGCGCTCCACACTGGCTACGCTGGCCGTGCTTGGCAGTGTGGCCAGCATCGAGCGGCCCATCGTTCTGGTTTTGGACGATACGCAATGGGCCGCCGCCCCCACCTGGCATTTCCTTGACGCCCTGGTCACCAGTGCCGAAACCTTGCCCGGCTTGCTGGTGGTATGCGCCTATCGCGCCAACGAGGTGGCCGAGGGGCACCCCTTGAGCGCGCTGATCGCGCGTTGGGCCAAGCTCGATCTGGCCGCGCCTCAGCTGTTGGTCGGCAACCTCTCGCAGGCGCATGCCAGTGCGATGGTGGGCGCCATGCTGCACCTGCCTGAGAGTGAAGCGACCGCACTCGCCGAGGTGCTGGCCGAGCGCACACAGAACAACCCCTACAACACCATTGAAGTGCTCAATGGCTTGCGCCAAGACGGGCTGCTGGCATTGAACGAGGGCAGCTGGGCTTGGGAGGCTGAGTCCCTCCGCCGCCATGTGGGCGACTCCAGCGTGGCCGATCTGATGAACCGGCGCGTGGGCCGCTTGTCGGCTGATGCGCGTGGGGTCTTGGAGGCTTTGGCCTGCCTGGGCGGCAGCGTTGAACAGGGCGCACTTGAGCTGGCCTGCGGCTTAGACCCAGACGGTTTGCGGCACTGCCTCGCGCCCTCGATCAACGACGGGCTGATCCAAGTTGATGTGGGCGACACATCGACCGTTCGCTTTGCGCACGGTCGAGTGCAGCAGGCCGTCTTCGACAGCCTTCCTGCCGAGGCTCGCGTGAGCCTGCACCTCAGTTTGGCCCGGCGCCTCACCGCGAAATCCGGGAACGGCGCCTTGGCCGCCAACCAGTACCTGCCCGCGGCCAGCGCACTGACCGACGAGACCGAGCGCTGGCTTGCCATCAAGTTGTTCGATCGGGCAGCGCAACATTTGCAAATGAGCAACGGCGCCGCGGCCGAGCCCTTCTTGAGTGCAGTCATTGCGTTGTTGAACGCCCTGGGAACGCCGGCCGCCAACGAGCGGCTGTTTGACTTCGAGGCCCGCCACCACGTCACTTTGCTGGGCCTGGGCCGCGTGGACGCCGCCGACGCGGTCTACGCTTCCATGCTGTCGCGCGAATCCGATCCGGTGAAGCTGGCCATTCCCACGCGCATGCAAATCAGCGGGATGACCCGGCGCGGTCGCTTCGCCGACGCATTGGCCCTCGGGCTGAAGATGATGGCCGCGACCGGCTACCCGCGGCCCGATGACGTGCGGCCCGCTCTCGGCGCGGGCTTCCAGCGGTTGGTGAAATGGAATGCCAACCCCGACAAGCTCAACGACTTCACTCGCCCGGATGTGGACAACCCCCGTGTCAAAGCTTGGGCCCAGATTGCGAACGGTGCGGGTACTGCGGCCTACTTCGCCGACCCGCCCACGTTTGCATGGACGATTCTGGAAGGTCAGCGCTTATGGGCCGAAGAGGGCCCCTCACATTTGTACCTTGGGGCGCTCAGCTCTGCTGCCTATCTTCTGGTGAACGCCATGGGGGATTACCGCGGCGCCTACGAGTCCGCATTGCACGGCATCAAGGTGGGCGAGGCGCGAGGTTATGAGCTCGACACAGCCGCCGCACGCTGCACCTTTGGCATCGCCGCGGGCCACTGGGTGGACCCCATCGAATCTGTGGTCAAAGAGTTCCGCCGTTCGCGCGTCGACTTGACGAGAGCGGCTGAGACCTCTCAGCTTCCGTACACCTATATTGTTTGTGACTTGCTGTTCGATTGCGAGCCCTTGCTCGAGACGGTTTCGGCCGAGATCGATGTCGCTCTGAGCTACTTCGCCCGCTCCGGCAATGAAGACTCTGCTGTTCGTTTTCGGGCGCGCCGACAGCTCGTGCGTTCAATGCGCGGCGAGACCCACAAAACGGGCGGGTTCGCCGGCCCCGATTTTGACGACGACGCCTACGTGAAGGCGATGGACCCGACGAGCACCACGGCGGCGACCTACTTCTTGCTGAGCAGCATGGCGTCGGCCATCTTCCAAGACATACCGGCATTGATCGCCCACTCGGCCAGAGCGATCCCGCTGTTACCGCGCACTCCCGGCTATTACCTCACCGCCGTGGCGCGGGCGTTGCAAGCGATGGCCTTGTCTGAGAAGGCTCGCAGCCTGCCCGCCGAGGAACGCGCGCCGGTGATCGAGGAACTCGACAAAGCTTGCGTCACATGGCTGACGGCACGTGCCGCTGACGCGCCTGAGAACTTCCTGCACCTGCTGCGCTGGGCCGAGGCCGAACGCGCCTGGGCCGCCGACAGCCTGTGGGCCAGCGGTGCCGCCTTCGACGCCGCCGTCAAGGAAGCCGCTCTGCACGCACGCCCCTGGCACCGCGCCCTGATCTGCGAGCGCGCCGCTGCCTTCCGCCTGAGCGTCGGCATGGAAGAGGCCGCACGCCCCTTGCTGACCGAGGCCTGCAACACCTATGAAGCCTGGGGCGCCATGGGCAAGGTGAAGGAACTGCGCCGCGCCCATGCGCATCTGCGCTCGGGCGGCAAAGCACGCGCCGAGGGTGGCACCATTTCCACCCAAATTGTCGACAGCCAAACGGTCGACATGATGGCCGTGCTGCGCGCATCGCAAGCGCTCAGCTCCGAGACCAGCCTGGTGCGCCTGACCCAGCAAGTGGGCAAGGTGCTGGGGGCCATCACTGGCGCCACGGGCGTGCAACTGATCGTGCGCGCTGATGAAGGCAGCAGCACCTGGGTCTTGGCCAAATCGCTGGGCAACGATGCCAGCCCGATCACGATCGAAGAGGCCGGCGCCGCCGGCGACGTGCCGCTGTCGGTGCTGCGCTACGCCGAGCGCACCGGCGAGCTGTTGGTGATCGAAGACGCCACGCGCGATGACCGCTTCTCGGCCGACCCCTATGTCCAGAAGTGCGACCAGTGCTCGCTGCTGGTCTCGCCCATTCTGAAACAAGGCCAACTCAACGCCATGCTGGTGCTGGAGAACCACCAGCGCCGCAACGCCTTCAGCGCCGACCGGCTCGACTCGGTGGCGTTGATCGCCGGCCAGCTCTCGGTCTCGCTCGACAACGCCTTGCTCTACGCATCACTTGAGAAGCGTGTGGCCGAGCGCACCGCGCAGCTGCGCCAGAAGACCAACGACATCAACGCCATGCTGCAAAACATGCCGCAAGGTGTATTGACGGTGATGAATGGCGGCAGCATTCACCCCGAGTACTCGGCCTACCTCGCGACCATTCTCGAAACCACCGAGATCGCTGATCGCCACGTGATGGAGCTGTTGTTCAGCGGCTCCAGCCTGGGTGCCGACAGCCTGTCGCAAGTCGACGCCGCCATTGCTTCGGTGATTGGCGAAGACGAGATGAACTACGAGTTCAACTCGCACCTCTTGGCCACCGAGTTCGACAAAACCATGGCCGACGGCCGCATAAAGTCACTGGCCCTCTCGTGGTCACCGATTGCCGACGACAGCGGCAACGTCGACAAGCTCATGCTCTGCGTGCGCGATGTGACCGAGTTGAAGCGCCTGGAAGCCGAAGCCAACACCCGCAAGCGCGAGCTGCAGATGATTGGCGAGATCTTGGCCGTGAGCCAGGAGAAGTTCCACGAGTTCATCGACAGTGCACGTGGCTTCATCGGCGAGAACCGCACCCTGATCGAAAAGACGTCGGCCAAGACGGTCGATGCGATCAACCTGCTGTTCCGCAACATGCACACCATCAAGGGCAACGCCCGCACCTACGGCCTCTTGGGGCTGACCAACCAGGTGCACGTGGTCGAACAAAGCTACGACGACCTGCGCAAGAACGACGAGGCCGAGTGGGTGCGCGAGGCGCTGCTGGCCGACCTGGAGTCGGTCAAGGTGCTGGTCGACAAGTATTCGCACGTCAACGACAGCGTGCTCGGCCGCAAGGGCCCGGGCCGCCGCGCCAGCGTCGAGAAGTTCTTGATGGTCGAAAAAG
>JBBRFR010000091.1:0-11919 GCA_038241485.1 Burkholderiales bacterium | reverse complement strand
AGGCCGCCATCGTCGCCGCAAATTCGTGGCAACTGTCATGGTCGGCATAGTCCGTTCGGGCCCCCCGCATTTCAGGGTGCGATCGGACTAGTTCGCATGACATGTCTTGGTCACGGCCAGCCCCCAACATCCCCCTCGAATCAAGGAGGCGGGACCCCATGAAAATAGTGCTGGTGAGCATGAATTTCGCACCGGAGCTGACCGGCATCGGCAAGTATTCGGGCGAGATGGTCGACGACCTGGTGGCGCGTGGCCACCAGGTGAAGGTGGTGTGTGCACCGCCCTACTACCCGACCTGGAAGGTTCAGGGCGACTACTCCAGCAGCGCCTACCGCACCGAGCACCCGAAGCCCGGCTTGACGATTCACCGCTGCCCGGTCTGGATCCCCAAGCGCCTGAGCGGCGTCAAGCGCCTCATCCACCTGGCGAGCTTTGCGCTCTCGGCCTTGCCGGTGTTGCTGTGGTTGGTGTTGTGGCGCCCGCAGGTTGTGTTTGCGGTGGCGCCTGCACTTTTTTGTGCGCCTGCGGCCTGGTTGATGGCGCGGCTCTCGGGCGCCAAGGCGTGGCTGCACATTCAAGATTTTGAGATCGATGCCGCATTTGAGCTGGGCATGCTTAAGCAGCCGTTCGCGCGCCGCTGTGCGCTGTTCGCGGAGCGTTTCTTGATGCGCCGCTTCGATGCGGTCTCGACCATCTCCAGCCGCATGCTGCGCCAGCTGGCGACCAAGGGCATCCCCCTGCACGAGACCGAGATGCTGCCCAACTGGGTTGATTTGTCGCATGTGCGGCCCACCGAAACCTCGCACGCCTTGCGCCAGTCGCTGGGCATCACCGACACGCAGGTGGTGTGCTTGTTCTCCGGCACCATCAACCGCAAGCAAGGCCTTGATGTGTTGATCGATACCGCCCGACTGTTGAAAGACGACCCGCGCGTGGTGATCGTCATCTGCGGCAACGGCGAGCAGCGGCCCGCGCTCGAAGCCTCGGCGGCCGGGCTGGGCAACGTGCGCTTCATGGACTTGCAGCCGGCGTCCACCCTCAACACGCTGCTCAACATGGCCGACGTCCATCTGCTGCCGCAGCTGCGTGGCGCGGCCGACCTGGTGATGCCGTCCAAGCTGGTGGGCATGCTGGCCAGCGGCCGGCCGGTGATTGCCGCGGCGATTCCGCGCACCGAGATTGCCTCCATCGTGGCGGGCTGCGGCATCGTGACCGAGCCCGAGTGTGCCGTCGGTTTTGCGCACGCCATCACCGAGCTGGCCGATGACGCCGGGCTTCGGCAGCGGCTCGGCGCGGCCTGCCGTGCTTATGCCGAGCGGGTGCTTGACTCGCAGAAAATATTCGATCGCCTGGACACACGCTTGCGCGCCTTCGAACAACAGCGCCCCGTGCCTCGCGCGCCCGCACCGGCCGAAGAACCGGCCCAGTAAAAACAGAGCGAAGGGCGGCCGCGCGCAGTGTCGTGCGCAGGCCGACCCTCGCTCGAATGTGCCGCTTCACTGCGGCGTCACATTCGCTGCGCACACTGCGCATCTGTTCAACGTCTGAGGCATCTCCGCCATGACTCCTGTCCGCTCGCGCCGCGGATTCACACTGCTTGAACTGCTGGTGGTGATGGTCATCATCGGCTTGTTGGCAGCGTATGTCGGGCCCAAGTATTTTTCGCAGATCGGCAAGTCCGAGGTCAAGACGGCCAAGGCGCAAATCGTGGCGTTTGAAAAAGCGCTGCAACAGTTTCGTGTCGATGTGGGCCGCTACCCGAACACCGAACAAGGCTTGCAAGCGCTTTTGAGCAAACCCGCCAACCTCAGCAAGTGGGACGGCCCCTATCTTGAGAAGACCCTGCCCCTGGACCCTTGGGGGCAGCCGTATGTATATGCGTCGCCCGGTGAGCATGGCGAGGTTGACATCAGCTCGCACGGGCGCGACGGGCGCCCAGGTGGTGACGGGCTCGATGCCGACGTCACCAACTGGTGAGCCGTTGAGCACGCCAAGCAATAACCGACCATGCAATACGCCGTCAGGGCCGTTCGCCACATGCAGTCCGTCTCGGTCAAGTTCGAGGCGGCTGACGCCACCGATGCGCGCCAGCAGGCTGAAGCGCAGGGCTATGCGGTGGTGGCCGTCAAGGCCGAAGCCGCCGGGCGCGGCCTCGGCCTGTCGCGCAAGAGCGCTTTTCCGCTGCTGCAGTTCAACCAAAGCCTGTTGATCTTGCTGAAGGCGGGCCTGTCGGTGGTCGAGGTCATCGAGACGCTGGCCGACCGCGAAACGCGCGCCGATGCCAAGCAAGTGCTGACGCGGCTGCACGACCAGTTGAAGAACGGCCTGTCGTTTTCGGCCGCGCTTGAAGCACAACCCAGCGTGTTCCCGCCGCTCTATGTGGCGAGCGTGCGCGCCAACGAACGCACCGGCGCGCTCACCGAAGCCATCGAACGTTTTGTGCAGTACCGCGCTCAGTCAGACCACATGCGCAAGCGTGTCATTGGGGCGGCTGTCTACCCGGCCATGATTTTGGGTGTGGGCACGCTGGTGATCGCCTTCTTGCTGCTCTATGTGGTGCCGCGTTTCAGCCTGGTGTTCCAGGATCTGGGGGACCGCATTCCGCTGATGTCGCGCCTGTTGTTGCAGTGGGGCCAGTTCGCCCACGCGCACGGCCTGCAGTTGATGGCTGGTGGTGTGGTGTTGCTGGTGGCGACGGGCTACGCCCTCACACGCGAGCCGGTGCGGCTGGGCATGGCGCGCTTGATCCAGCGCATTCCGCGCTTCGGCGAATACGTGCGTGTTTACCAGTTGGCGCGCTTCTATCGCGCGCTCGGCATGTTGCAACAAGCGGGCATGCCCATCGTGACCGCGCTCGACATGGTGATTGGCCTGCTGCCCGCCAGCCTGCACAGCGCGCTGGCCGCAGCCAAGCGCGACATTGGTGAAGGCCGCTCGATCTCGGCGGCCTTCGAGACCCATGGCCTCACCACCGCCGTGTCGCTGCGCCTGCTGCGAGTGGCCGAGCGCACCGGGCAGATGGGCGAGATGCTCGAGCGTACCGCGGGCTTCCATGAAGAAGACGTGTCGCAAGCGATCGAGTGGTTCATCCGCTTGTTCGAGCCACTGCTGATGATCGGCATTGGCATCGTGATCGGCATCGTGGTGCTGCTGATGTATGCGCCCATCTTCGAGCTGGCGGGGAGCCTGCAATGAACCCCTACAGCGAAAAATACGTGCAGGGTGAGGTGTCCACGCAGATGCTCACGCCCTCGGTCGTGCGTGCCGCGCGCTTGAAGGCAAGCGGACAGCAGCGCAGCGTGACAGCCGTGCTCGAAGACGAGTTGTCGCTGGCGCCCGAGCTGCTGATGCAGGCCCTGGGCAGCGCGCTCGACTACCGCGTGTTGGACAGCCAGGCGCTGCTTGCGCTCGAACCGGCGTTCGACCTGATGGCCTATGCCGACGCGGTCAAACAAGGCTGCCTCGCGTTCCGCGACGGCGCTGCGGTGGTCTTGGTCGTGCCCGACCCGTTCGACGATGCGCGCCAGGCCTGGTGCGTTGAACGCCTGGCTTGCGAGCACGAGGTCTGCCTGGCGCAGGCGGCCGACATCTCGGCCTTCCTGTCGCGCCACGAAGACTCGATGCGGGCCATCGACACCGCCTTGCCCACCGGCGAGTCGGGTGCCGACAGCAGCACCGGCCTGGAAGACCTGTCGATACGCTCCATCGGCGAAGGCACCAGCGTGGTGGTCAAGCTGGTGCACTCGACCTTGTACGACGCGCTCAAGAGCGGCGTGAGCGACATCCACGTCGAGTCGCACTTGAACGGCCTGGTCATCAAGTACCGGCTTGACGGCACGCTCACCCAGGTGGGTGCGATTGACGGCCGCGAGCTGGCCGAGCAGGTGCTGTCGCGCCTGAAGGTGATGTCAGAGCTTGACATCGCCGAGCGCCGTGTGCCGCAAGACGGGCGCTTCCGCGTGCGTGCGCTAGGGCGCGAAATCGACTTTCGCGTGTCCATCATGCCGAGCATCCACGGCGAAGACGCGGTGATCCGCGTGCTCGACAAACGTTCGCTTGCTGACCAGGTGTCGGGCCTGCGGCTCGACGTGCTGGGCTTCGACGAGCCCACGCTGCTGGCCTTTCGCCGCATGGCGCGCGACCCCTATGGCCTGCTGTTGGTGACCGGCCCCACCGGCAGCGGTAAGACGACCACGCTCTACGCCGCCATCTCCGAGATCAACCACGGTCACGACAAGATCATCACCATCGAAGACCCGGTCGAGTACCAGCTGCCCGGTGTGCTGCAGATCCCGGTCAACGAGAAAAAGGGGCTCACCTTTGCACGCGGGCTGCGCTCGATCTTGCGGCACGACCCCGACCGCATCATGGTCGGTGAGATCCGCGACGCCGAAACCGCGCAGATCGCCATCCAGGCTGCGCTCACCGGCCACCTGGTGCTGTCGACCGTGCACGCCAACAACGTGTTCGATGTGATCGGGCGGTTTACCCACATGGACGTCGACCCCTACAGCTTCGTTTCTGCCCTCACCGGCGTGCTGGCCCAGCGCCTGCTGCGCGTCAACTGCCTGCACTGCAGTGAGCCGGTCACGCTCAACCCGCAGCTGTTGCGCGAATCGCTGATCGAGCCGCAGCAGGCCGAGGGCCGCGTGCTCAAGGCCGGCCGCGGCTGCGGCAAGTGCCGGGGCACCGGCTACAAAGGCCGCAAGGCGGTGGGCGAGTTGCTGATGCTTGACGACGTCTTGCGCGAGTTGATCGTTGCGCGCGCCCCGGTGCGCCAGATCAAGGAAGCCGCCCGCCACAACGGCACCCGCTTCTTGCGCGATTCGGCGGTGGCGCTGTTTCTCGATGGCCATACCACTCTGGACGAGGTGAACCGTGTCACGTTGGTTTCCTGAGCGCCCCGTGCTGTGGGTTCGGCCGCAAAAGAGCGAGCCGGTGTTGGCCCACTTCGAACAAGAGCTGACCCGGCGCGCTTTGCCGCGCGGCACCCGCGTCACCTGCGTGGTGGCGGGCGAGGGCGTGCGCTACCGCGTGGTGCCGTGGAGCGACGAGTTTGCGAGCCCGGCGCAGCGGCAGGTGTTCAGCACCCACTGTTTCAGCGAGGCCTATGGCGATGTCGCCCGCGGCTGGACGGTGCGCCAAGACAGCGTGCGCCACGGTGTGGCCACACTCGCCTGCGCGCTCGACACGGCGCTGCTCGACAGCCTGGTGGCCATCGCTCAGACGCACGACCTCAAGCTCGTCAGCGTGCAGCCGGCGCTCACCCATGTCTACAACCAAGTGCGCCAGCGCCTCGAAGTGGGCCTGTACTGGTTCGCCTGGATCGACGGCCCTTGGGTCACCTTGTTGTTGATGTCGGCCGGCGCGCCCTTGCTGGTGAAGTCGCTGGCCTCGGGCGCGGGCCTGGCCGGTTTGCTGGAGCGCGAGTGGTTCATGCTCGGCATGGAAGGGCCGCGCTGCCCGGTGTACGTGGCACGCTCGGCGTCGACGCCGCCAGCGCAGGGGCGCGAGTTGTCGGCGAGCGGCTGGCCCTTTGTCGAGCTGCCGCCTTGGCTCGATGGCTCGGCGCCTGAGGGCGTGCTCGCGGCCACGCCGCCAGTGGCGCAGATGTCATGAGTGCGGCCCCTTTGCAGCTCGACTTTCGCGCGCCAGCCCGCCCTCGTTGGCGCTGGTTGGGCTGGGCCGTGTTGGTCGCTTCGGTGGTGGCCGTGCTGGTGTTCAGCGAACACATGGCCGGCGCCACGCAACACCATGCCACCGCGCAAGCCCGGCACGACAAGCTCAGCGAGCGCCTGCGCGACAAAGTGCCGCGCCGCGCGGCCACCGCACCCGATGCGCTGACGCTGGCCGAGGTGCAGCGTGCCAACCGAATCATCGACCAGCTCACCGTGCCGTGGGATGAACTCTTCAACGCCGTCGAAGCCGCCGATTCACGCGGCCTCGCCGTGCTGTCACTGACACCCAACGCGCTCGACCGCAGCCTGCGCCTCGCCGGCGAGTCGCGCTCGATGAACGAGTTGCTCGCCTATGTGGGGCGCGTTGCCGAGCAGCCTTCGCTGAGCGGCGTGCACCTGCTGGCCTACAACACCGTGCTGCGCGAAGGTGTGCCGGTGGTCGCCTTCACCTTGGCCGCTACATGGCGGCAGTGAGCATGAAACGTTTGCGCTGGGAGCTGCTGAACGGCTTGCGTGCCATTGGCCTGCCCGGCTGGGTCGGCCTGGCGCTGGTGCTGGCCAGCGCCGTGGTGTGGTGGGGCGTGGCCACGCCCCTGTTGAACGAAGCGCGCCAGCTCGACGCCGGCAGCGCCACGCTCGAGCGCCGCGTGCGCGAGCGCGCCGCAACCCAGGCGCCGGTGGTGCTGAGCGCGCAGCAGCAGCTGGTCGAGTTCGAGCGCCGCTTCTCCGATGAAAAGAGCCTCACCGATTCGCTGGCCCGTCTGCACGCCGCAGCGAAGCGCCAAGGGGTGCAACTCGACAAGGCCGAGTTCAAGTTTGTGAGCAATGCCCGTGAGCCCTTGTCGCGCTACACCATGGTGCTACCGGTGAAATGCGACTACCGCGCGTTGCGCCGCTTCACCCGCGACGCCGTGCGCGAGCTGCCCGGCCTGGCCATGGAAGAGGTCAGCCTGCGCCGCACCGACGCCCGCTCGCCGCAGCTCGAAGTGCAGCTGCGCTTTGTGCTCTTTGTGAACAAGGCGGGCTGAGCACCATGGCAAATGCCGGCAACCCCAAACGCCAACGCCTCGCGATGTTGATCGTCGCCGTGGGCGGCGCCTTGCTCGTGGCGCGTGTGTTCGCGCTGGCCAGCGGCGATGCCGAGATCGCCGGGCCGGTGCAGGCCAAGCCGGCACGCAGCAGCCCGCGTGGCAGCGCTGAGCCGAGCGATGCGCCCGCTTCTGCGGCGGGCGCGGTGCGGCTCGACCGCCTGGCCCAGCACGAAGCGCGGCAGCAAGCCGCGCCCACCGCTGCGCAGCCCGCAGCTTCGCAGCCGGTGCTGTTTGACACCGTGTCGTGGCAGCCGCCGCCGCCAAAGGTCGAGGCACTGCCGCGCCCCAAGCCGGTGACGCCGCCGTTTCCCTATGCGTACATGGGCGGGCTATCTGAAGACGGCGTGCACACCGCGTTTTTCACCAAGGGCGAGCGGGTTCTTCCGGTCAAGGCCGGCGACACCATTGATGCGATCTACCGCGTCGACCAGATGACTGACAAGCAAATGACGCTGACCTACCTGCCGCTGAACGAAACCCTGGTTGTGGCACTCGGGGGCGGGCGATGAGCGCGCGCCTTCGTGTCACGCTGCTGCTGGCCAGCGTGCTGGTTCTTGCCGCCTGTGCGCCTGGCCGCGAGTTCGTGCGCAACGGCCAGCAGATGATCGACCAGGGCCGCCTCGAAGAAGGGCTGCTGCAGATGGAAAAGGGCATGAGCCTGGAGCCCGAGAACCGCGAGTACCGCATGCTGTTGATACGCCAGCGTGACGCGCAGATCGGTGCGCTGCTCACGCGCGCCGACACCCATCGCAGCAACGACCAGCTCGAAGACGCTGCGGCCTTGTACCGCCGCGTGGTGGGCATCGACAGCAACAACGGCCGTGCGCGCACCGGCTTGCAGGCCGTGGAATCGCAACGCCGCCAACTGCAGCGGGTGGATGAGGCCCAGGGTCTGATCGCCCAAGGCCGGCATGACGAAGCTGAGCGCAGCCTGCGCAAGGTGCTGACCGAGAACCCGACGCATACACGAGCCTTGCGCCTGAAGCAGCACCTCGATGAGCAGGCGGGCCGCGTCGCCGAAACCGCCGAACCGGTGCTCAAGCCCAGCTTGCGCAAACCCATTTCTCTCGACTTTCGCGAAGCCAACCTGAAATCGGTGTTTGACGCGCTGTCGCGCACCACCGGCGTCAACTTCGTCTTTGACCGTGAGGTCAAGCCCGACATCAAGGTCACCTTGTCGATCTCCAACCTGAGCATTGACGACGTGGTCAGCGTGCTCACCGTCACCAACCAGCTCGAACGCAAGACGCTGAACGAAAACACCGTGCTGATCTACCCCAACACGCCGGCCAAGCAGAAGAGTTACCTGGAACTCGGCGTCAAGACCTTCTATCTGGCCAATGCCGAGGCCAAGACGGTTTTCACCATGCTCAAGACGGTGCTCAAGACCAAGGACTTGTACGCCGACGAGAAGCTCAACACGCTGACCATGCGCGACACGCCCGACGCCATTCGCCTGGCTGAAAAGCTGATCGCCGCGCAAGACCTGGCCGAGCCTGAGGTGCTGCTTGACGTGGAGGTGCTCGAAGTCAAACGCTCGCGCCTGTTGGAGCTGGGCATTGACCCGCCGGGCAAGTTCAGCCTGCTCAACATCGTGCAGAACCCGGCCACTGTGGTGAGCACGGCCACCGGCGCCACCACCGTGGTCAACAACACCCTCACCACCACGCAGCTCACGCTCGACCGGCTGCGCAACATCGCGGCCTCCAGCGTGGGCATCGACAACCCCTCGCTCAACCTGCGCGCTGAAAACGGCGACACCAACATTCTTGCCAACCCGCGAATCCGCGTGAAAAACCGCGAGAAGGCACGCATCATGATCGGCGACCGGGTGCCGGTGATCACCACCACGGCCACCGCCAACGTGGGCACCTCGGAGTCGGTGAGCTACCTCGACGTGGGGCTGAAGCTGGAGGTCGAGCCCAATGTGTTTCTCGACAACGAGGTGGGCGTCAAGGTCAACCTCGAAGTGAGCAACATCGTGCGCGAAGTGCGCAGCCGATCGGGCTCGTTGACGTACCAGATCGGCACCCGCCTGGCGACCACCGCCTTGCGCCTGAAAGACGGCGAAACCCAGGCGCTGGCGGGTTTGATCAGCGATGAAGACCGGCGCGGCACCGCCGGTGTGCCCGGCATGGTTGACCTGCCGGTGCTCGGGCGCTTGTTGTCCAGTGAGCGCAACGACCGCAGCAAGACCGAGATCGTGCTGCTGATCACGCCGCGTGTGGTGCGCAACCTGGCCCTTCTGCCGCCCGATCGCAACGAGCATGCGGGCGGCACCGAGTCGCTGGTGGGCGCGGCCAGGCTGCGCTTGCAGGGGGCGGGCAAGATGGTCATGCCACCAGCCGGTGGTGCGGCGCGTCGCGCGCCGGGTGCGGCGGCTGCTGAAGGCGAGCCCGCGTCGCCCCCACCCGAAACCACCGAGTAAACGAAGCCCATGCGCGCGTTTGTGCTCCAGCGCCGATCGAGCGGCTTCACTCTGGTCGAGCTGCTGATCACGGTGGCGATTCTGTCGCTGCTGGCCGGTGGTGCGATGACTTTCGCCGACCTCAGCGTCAAGCGCAGCCAAGAGCAAGAGCTGCGCTCCGCGCTGCGCCAGATCCGCGAGGCCGTCGACGCCTACAAGGTGGCGGCCGACGCCAACCTGATCCGCAAGGCCGCCGACGAGTCTGGCTACCCGCCCACGCTGGCCGCGCTGACCGAGGGTGTGCCCGAGCTGAACAGCGTTACCGGCAAGAAGCTCTACTTCTTGCGCCGTTTGCCGCGCGACCCCATGGCCGACCCGGCACTGCCGCCCGAAGCCACCTGGGGTTTGCGCAGCTACGAGAGCGACCCCGCCAACCCGCAGCCCGGGCGCGACGTGTTCGACGTGCATTCGCTGTCACCCCGGCTCAGCCTGGGTGGCCGCCCGTACCGGGAGTGGTGATGGCAAAGCGGCCGGCGCGCGGGTTCACGCTGATGGAGCTGATGGTGGTGATGGCCATCATCGCGAGCCTGATGACGCTGGCGCTGCCGCGCTACTTCAACAGCGTCGAGCGCAGCCGCGAAGCGGTGCTGAGGCAAGACCTGCACATCATGCGCGACGCCATCGACAAGTTTTTGGCCGACCGCGGCCGCTACCCGACCACGCTGGAAGAGCTGGCCGAAAGGCGCTACCTGCGCCGCGTGCCGGTCGACCCGGTGACCGAGAGTGCGAGCACCTGGGTTGTGGTGGCGCCACCCGAGGGTGAAGGGCGCGAAGGGGTTTACGACGTGCGCAGCGGTGCCCCGGGTAGCAGCCTCGATGGAGAAGCGTATGAAAGTTGGTGAAATTGTGAAACCCATCAACAAACTGTCACCGTCGCTGCCTAACCTGCAAGGCGCTTGTCATGTTCAGGGCAACGGCGTCTTTCGCCATGCCGGCGTGCAAGTTTTCCACCAGGGTCATGCAACGTGAGTCACCTCCCCGTGCTCGAAGAGATTGACCGCGTCCGCTTTTCTGATGCGGTCGAGGCGTCATGCCGCGTGTCCAGCCGACAGCAGTTTTTTGTCTGGAGCCAGAGTTCGCTGCAAGCGCTCATTCCGCACGAGATTCTGATCTGCGGCATTGAAGATGGTTCCCGCCAAGGCATGGCCATGCATCGTTTCAGCGCGAGCCGCTACTTCCGCCAGGAGCAATTTGACGTGGTGGCCGACCCGTTGAACGGCATGATGCCGCGCCTGCTGGCGGTGGCAGCGAGCAACCGCTCCAGCGTCATCTTCTGCCCGCTCGCGAGCGGCAAGGCAGTTGACGACAAGCTGCTCGCGCTGGTGGCCGAAAACGAGCTGAAGAACCTGGCCGCGCAGCTGGTCATGGGCACGCGGGGCAAGTTCGAGGCGTTCTACGTGTTCTCGCGTCTGTCGGTTGAGCTAGACAACCGGCTTGGCTACATGATTGAGCTGTTGGTGCCGCACCTTCACAACGCCTTCTTGCGCGTGCTCGCCACCGAGCGCGAGATGGCTGGCACCAACACGCAGCGCTCGGGGCGCCTCGTCACGCCGAGGCAAGAAGAAATCTTGAAGCTCATCAAGAACGGCAAGACCAACTCAGAGATTGCCGAAGTGTTGAGCTGCAGCCCCTGGACCATCAAGAACCACATCCAGGCGATTTTGCGCAAGCTCGACTCCAACACCCGCACGCACGCCATTGCGCGAGCCATGAGCCTGGGCATCCTCAGCCCGGACTGAGAGCTTGAGAGGTTTTTGATTTCCGTTCGGGCTGAGCCTGTATTCCCGCAAACGGCTCCCGACCACCGTTCGCCTTGAGAAATCAGTGCCACCACCACCGTTCGCCCTGAGCAGGGGCTGAGCCTGTCGAAGGCCCGTGCGTCGAAGGGCTGGTGAGCGAAGTCTCGCTGCGAGCAGGGCCACAATTTGAGAGAGGCTCAACTAACCTCTCACGCACTGACCCACACCCGCAGGCTCTTCCCGAGCCCGCCCCCACCCCGCCCCCCATCAGCCGCGCCGCCCCGCGCGGCTGATTCGTTTGCGCGCCCCGCAACGCCTTCACGCTTGAAGCCCACGCACCCACGCCCGCCGCGGGCGCATGCCGTGCCGCGCTCCGGGCCCCCACAGCCCACCCATGGACTAGCTATTTCGGTTCGGTAGTGCAGCGTTGCCTTCTTGGTGGCGTCATGACACCAAAGTAACGTCACGACAGCACCTGAAGGGTGACTTCAAGCTCCCGTCGTGGAGCCATTTGTCAAACATTTCGTTGGAGGGGCAACCGTGGATGTGGACCTGTTCATCAAAAAAATGCCGCACGTGGTCAAGGAATTGATCAGCCGTGAGGCTTTCGACAACCGCCGTTCGATCAACCAGGAGGCGATCGCATTGCTCGAAGAAGCACTGGTCAACCGTGTTGGCTCGACTGGCACCAAGCGCAAGCAGATGGAGGCCTTGCTGACCGATGCGATGGGCGCGAGCGCTTCCGCGTCCTTTAACCACTCACAACCTTAGGAACTCACATGCTGAACACAAGCCTCAAGACCGGCCTGGCCGCCATCGCAGCCGCAACGCTGCTGCTGTGCGCGCCACTTCACGCCTCGGCGGCGCTGGCGACGGTTGACGTGTCAAACGCCGCCCCCGCTCAAGCTGACAACGCACGCGATGTCGACCACCTGGCCCAGGCC
>JBBRFR010000090.1:0-12013 GCA_038241485.1 Burkholderiales bacterium | reverse complement strand
AGTTGAGCACCGTGCTGGCTGATGCCGCGCGCCGTGTTGCGGCGCCTTGAAGCCCCCCCATGCTGCGCATGCTGCTGTCTGTGCCCCGGCGACTGCTGATCGCGCTGGTGCGTGGGTACCGTTTTTTTCTGAGCCCGTGGCTGGGCAGTTCATGCCGTTTTGAGCCCACCTGCTCGGCATATGCCTTGCAAGCCTTGCAACAACACGGCGCGGCCGCCGGCAGCTACCTGACTTTGCGCCGTCTGGCGCGGTGCCACCCCTGGTGCGAGGGTGGGCATGACCCGGTGCCTTCAGAGCCGGGCGGTTTGTTTTCCTTCCTTTCCTCTTCCCGCGAAAAGACTTCCTCATGACCGATATGCGCCGCACCCTGCTGTGGGTGGTGTTCTTGATGTCGCTGACCTTGCTGTGGGATGGCTGGAATAAGCACAACGGGCAGCCGTCGATGTTCAGCCCTGCTCTTGCGACGAAGCCGGCCGCACCGGCCAGCCCGAGCGCCGCCCCGGGCGTGGCAACAACGCTGCCCGCCGGCGCGGCGTCTGGTGTGGCTGTGGCGTCATCTGCCAGTGCCCCCAGCGCCAACCTGCCGTCGGAAAAGATCACCATCACCACCGACCTGATGCGGGCCACGCTGGACAGCAAGGGTGGCGTGCTGGTGCGTCTGGAGCTGCTGCAGCAACAAGAGCAGTACCAGCTCGATGCGGTCGACCGTGTGGTGGGCTTTTTCACGGGCAGCACCGACAAGCCTGACCCGAAGCTCGCCAAGAAGAACGTCGTGCTGTTCGACCAGTCGAGCGAGCGTTATTACATCGCCCAGACGGGCCTGTGGCCCGCCACCGGCGGGCAGGGCGACTTGCCCGAGCACCGCACGGTGATGCGTGTGGTTCCCGGTGAACGTTCCCTGAAAGACGGCGCCACCCAGCTGCAGCTGAGCTTCGAGTCACCCGAGATCGGTGGCGTGAAGCTCGTCAAGACCTACACCTTCAAGCGCGGCGATTACGCCATCGGCGTCAAGCACGAGGTGATGAATGCTTCGGCGACCGCGCTCAGCCCGCGCCTCTATCTGCAGCTGGTGCGTGACGGCAACCCGCCCCCAGGGGGCTCGTTCTTCTATGGCACCTTCACCGGCCCGGCGGTTTACACCGACGCGGCCAAGTTCCAGAAGATCGAGTTCAAAGACATCGAGAAAGGC
Source organism: Burkholderiales bacterium (assembly GCA_038241485.1). GTDB lineage: Bacteria > Pseudomonadota > Gammaproteobacteria > Burkholderiales > Burkholderiaceae_C > Rhizobacter. Next base: position 10,824 of record JBBRFR010000090.1, on the reverse strand, counting down.
AAGGCCGACTACAACAAGAGCGCCGACAACGGCTGGGTGGCGATGGTGCAGCACTATTTCGCCTCGGCCTGGCTGGTCGGCGGCAAGCAGCCGCGCGAGTTTTTTGCCGGCAAGGTACCCGGCGAAGCCAACGAATACACGGTCGGCATGTTTTTGCCGCTGGGCGAGATTGCCCCCGGCGCGAGTAAGACGCACGAAGCACTGCTGTTCGCCGGCCCCCAAGAAGACAAGAAGCTCAAGGCCTTGAGCGACGTGGCGCCTGGCCTCGACCTGGTGCGCGACTACGGCTACCTCACGGTGCTGGCTGCGCCCTTGTTCTGGCTGCTGACGCAGCTACACGGCATCCTGGGCAACTGGGGTTGGGCCATTGTGGCGCTGGTGGTGCTGTTGCGCATAGCGTTCTACTGGCTCAACGTCACCGCCTACCGCTCGATGGCCAAAATGAAAGCCATCAACCCCAAGGTGATGGAAATGCGCGAGCGGTTGAAAGACAAGCCGCAGCAGATGCAGCAAGAAATGATGCGCATGTACCGAGAAGAAAAGGTCAACCCGTTGGGCGGCTGCCTGCCGATCCTGGTGCAGATGCCGTTTTTCATTGCGCTGTACTCGGTGCTGTTGGCCAGCGTGGAGATGCGCAACGCCCCCTGGATCGGCTGGATCACCGACCTCTCGGCCAAAGACCCGCTGTTCATCCTGCCGCTGCTGATGACGGCATCAAGCCTGTTGCAGACCTGGCTCAACCCGACGCCGCCGGACCCCATCCAGGCCCGCATGATGTGGATCATGCCGCTGGTGTTCTCCGTGATGTTCTTCGGTTTTCCGGCCGGCTTGGTGCTGTACTGGCTGACCAACAACATCCTCGCGATCGCCCAGCAATGGTTCATCAACAAGCAGCTGGGCGTACTCGGCAAGTAGCCACAATCGCGGGCATGTTGCCGCGCCACCACCAGCCCATTGTTGCCATCGCCACCGCGGCGGGTCGCGGGGCGGTGGGCATTGTTCGCGCGTCGGGGCACACGCTGCAGCCGCTGATCGAGGCGGTCTGCGGCCGGCCGCTGAAAGCGCGCCACGCCAGCTATCTCCCCTTTGTCGATGAACTGGCCCAGCCGATCGACCAAGGCATCGCGATCCACTTCCCGGGCCCGCACTCATACACCGGCGAAGACGTGCTGGAGCTGCAAGCGCACGGCGGGCCGGTCGTCTTGCAATTGCTGCTGGCGCGCTGCCTGGAGGCGGGTGCCTGCATCGGCCTGCGCCTGGCCGAGCCGGGTGAGTTCACTGAGCGCGCCTACCTCAACGACAAGCTCGACCTGGCCCAGGCCGAAGCGGTGAGTGACCTGATCGACGCCAGCACCGAAGCGGCGGCGCGTTCGGCCAGCCGCTCACTCACCGGTGCCTTCTCGGCCCAGATCGGCGGCCTGCGTGACCGGCTGGTCAACTTGCGCATGCTGGTCGAAGCCACGCTCGACTTTCCCGAAGAAGACATCGACTTTCTTCAAAAGGCCGATGCCCGTGGCCAGCTCGAGGCCATCGCCACACAGGTGGCCGCCGTGCTAGACCGTGCGCGCCAAGGGGCGTTGCTGCGCGAAGGCATCCAGGTGGTGCTCGCGGGTCAGCCCAATGTGGGCAAGAGCTCGCTGCTCAACGCGCTGGCCGGCGCCGAGCTGGCCATCGTGACCCCCATCCCCGGCACCACCCGCGACAAGGTAAGCCAGACGATCCAGATCGAAGGTGTGCCGCTGCATGTGATCGACACCGCTGGCCTGCGCGAGCTGGGTGACGCCGGCGACGAAGTCGAGCGCATCGGCATTGCCCGCAGCTGGGACGAGATCACCCGCGCCGACGCGGTGCTGTTCATGCACGACCTCACGCGATTGGGCGAGCCCGCCTACGACGCGGGCGATGCGCAGATTGCGCAACGCCTCGTGCCCCTCGCCACGCGGGTGTTGCATGTGTTCAACAAGAGTGACCTGGCGGCCTTGCCACCGAGCCCGGGCCTGGCCTTGTCAGCCCACACCGGTGCCGGGCTCGATGGCCTGCGGCACAAATTGTTGGAGCTCGCTGGCTGGCATGCCCAACCGGAGGGCCTGTTCATTGCCCGTGCACGCCACGTGCAGGCCTTGCAGCGCACTCGCTCGCACCTCGATGCTGCTCAAGCACAAGCCACGAGCGCCGAGCCGGCGCTCGATCTGCTCGCCGAAGAGCTGCGCCTGGCGCACAACGCGCTGTCTGAAATCACCGGCGCCTTCACCCCCGACGACTTGCTCGGCGAGATCTTCAGCCGCTTTTGCATCGGCAAGTGACCTCACAACCAACACAAGAACGAGGCGAGAGGTCATGAGCGATTCAAACCAGGTGTTGCTGGTCGGCTCGTCCCGGTTGTGGGGCACCCCGCACGAGCCGATAATCCTGGCCAGCGGCGCTTGCGGCCGCCCCCACTCACTTCTCGGCCGAGATTCATATGGACTTCAACGAGCTGGTTCAAGCCATCCAGACGCTCAACACCGATGACGCTTTTCGTGCGCGCCTCAAAGCAGAGGAATGGCGAACCATTGGCCCTTACCTCACGCAGCACGACATCCGCGCCGGCGACCTGGTCATCAAGCAGGGTGACAGCGACCGCACCATGTACTTCCTGGGGCGCGGCTCGCTGCAGGTTTTCATGACCGGTGGCCCCCCGGGCAGCAACCGCATCGCCATCCTGCGCCCTGGCTCGGTGGTGGGTGAGCCCGGTCTCTTCATCGACGGGCCGCGCACCGCGAGCGTCGAAGCCATGGTGCCTTCCATCATCTGGGCCCTGCGCGGGCCGCGCCTCGAAGAGCTGGCTCAGCGCTCGCCCGCTCTGGCGCTGGAACTGGTGCGCGCCGCCGGCGGCGTGATGGCCACGCGCATGCGCACCAGCCTCAGCAAACAAACGCCGATGACCTGATCGCTGTGGCGGCTTGGGCTGCAAGCGCCGCGGGAGTGTCGCTTTCAGCCAACCCGCTAGATCGTTCCACCAGGCGGAACCGATTGTCTCCAACGTGACGGCGTGTAACGGGAAACTCCGCTTGCCGCAAGCCAAGGCAGCGGACTAGTCTAGGGGCGACCCCCCCACGTGGGGCCTCGACACCCACAGAAACGCCTTTAGGAGACTCATTCCATGCTGCCCCAATTTACCCTGCGCCTTGTCGCTCTGGCCGCCACAAGCGTCCTGCTTGCCGCTTGCGGAAGCAGCGACGACCCCGCGCCCGCTCCGGTTCCTGAAGAAACGCGTGCGCAGGACGCGCGCACCTTCACCGCCACAGCAGCCACCACGTTTGACGCGCTGCCAGCTGCCGCCGGTGACACCGTGGTCGACATGAGCACCACCAGCCGCTGGTCGGGCGTGCTCAACGGCGCGGCCTACAACGTTGAAGTGCCGCTCAACTGGAACGGCAAGCTGGTGATGTACGCCCACGGCTACGCCGGCACCGGCGCCACGCTCGTGATCACCAACCCGTCGATCCGCCGTTACCTGGTGAACAATGGTTTCGCTTGGGCCGCCTCCAGCTACAGCAAGAACTACTACGACGTGCGGGCTGGCGTAGAAGACACCAACGCGCTCGCGCTGGAGTTCACCCGAATCGCCGCCACCAACTCGCGCCCGCTGACCGCACCCACCAAGATCTTCATCACCGGCCACTCGATGGGTGGCCACATCGCGGCCGCCGCGATTGAAGACGAGGCCTACGCCACCGCACGCTACAAGGTTCGCTACAACGGCGCGGTGCCGATGTGTGGCGTGACCGGCGACAGCGAGCTGTTCGATTACTTCGGTGGCTACCAGCTGGCGGCGCAAACACTGGCGGGTGTGCCGCGTTACCCGACCGCCAACTTCGCTGACATTGCAGCGCAGGTGCGCACCAGCCTGTGGACGACTTTCCCGACCGTCGGCGCGGGAGGCATCGTGCCGGGCGTGACCACTGCGCAAGGCGACAAGCTGCGCGAGGTGGTGAAGAACCTCACCGGCGGTGAGCGCCCGATCTTCTCGACCGGTTTTGCCCACCCGCTGCAAGGCACGGTGTGGGGCGCCTTCGGCGGCGACGGCACCGTCAATGGCATTTACAACCGTGCTGGCATCGACACCAACAGCTTGGTCTACCAGCTCGACAACGACCTGGCGCTGTCGGCCGAAGAAACTCTCTTCAACGCAGCCGTTCCTGATATGACGGCGGCGACTGACTTCAACCGCTTGCGCACCGATGGCCTGCGCTGGGTGCCCAAGGCCAATGGTGAGTTCAGGATCCCTGTCGTGACCATCCACACCCTGGGTGACATGTACGTGCCGTTCAAGATGACGCAGATCTACCGCGAGCGCGCGGTGGCCAAGGGCAACGGTGCGTGGCTGGTGCAGCGCGCCATCCGCGCCCCAAGCCACTGCGATTTCACGGTCGCCGAGCAGGTGAACGCGTTTGCCGCCATGGTCAACTGGTCGGACAACGGTGTGGTGCCCGCAGGCGACGACGTGCTGACACGCGCCACGGTGGCCAACGCCAACTACGGCTGTGCCCACACCACGACACCGATCGCAGGCGTGGACACGGCGGCCAACATCGGCACCCGTGCGGCACTACCGGCTTGCCCAGCACCTTGATGCAGCAGTCGTCGCGATGAAACGGAAAGGGGCCTTCGGGCCCCTTTTTCATGGTCTGCGCAACCGAGCCTTACACCCGCCCGAGCAGCTTGCCCTCGGCCAAGGACAAAGCCTCAGGAAGACCCGATAACACCAACGTGTCGCCCGCCGTCAACAGCAGCGTGTCATCGGGTTTGATGACGGAACCCGAAGCGCGGCGGATCGACACCACCGTCACCCCCACCGCATGCAAGGCCAGGTCGACCAGCGGCTGGCCCAGGCTGGCCGCGGCGGGTGGCAGGCTCACGCTCAACAGCCGGGCTTGGAGCAGGTCGTCGACGGTGTCGTCGTCGGCCCCGTGAAAGTAGCCGCGCAGCAGGCTGTAGCGTGCATCGCGCTGCTCTTGCACCACACGGATCACGCGCCGCATCGGCACACCCACCAACGCGAGCGCGTGGCTGGCCAACATCAACGAGCCTTCAATCGCCTCGGGCACCACCTCGGTGGCGCCGGCGGCTTGCAGGCGCTCGATGTCGGTGTCGTCGAGTGTGCGCACGATCACCGGCACCGTCGGCGCGTGGGTTTGCACCAGGTGCAAGATCTTCAGCGCCGAAGGTGTGTCGTGGTAACTCACCACCACCGCATTCGCGCGCGCAAGGCCGGCGGCCATCAGGCTTTGCAGGCGCGCGGCGTCGCCAAACACCACACTCTGGCCGGCGGCGGCGGCCTGGCGCACACGGTCGGGGTCGAGGTCGAGCGCCATGTAGGGGATGTGTTCACCGTCCAGCAGGCGCGCCAGGTTCTGGCCGCTGCGGCCGTAGCCGCAGATGATGATGTGGGCCTCGGTGTTGATGGCACGCTTGGCGATCGAGGTCATGGCCACCGACTGCATCAGCCAGTCGGTTGACGACAGGCGCATCACGATGCGGTTGCTGTACATCACGATGAACGGCGTGGCCAACATCGACAACACCATGCTGGCCAGCACCGGGCTTTGCAGGTGGTCGGGCAGCAGCTTCTCGTGCGAGGCGAGCGTCAGCAGCACAAAGCCGAACTCGCCCGCTTGCGCGAGGTACAGGCCGGTGCGCAGCGCCACGCCGGTGGCCGCACCGAACAAGCGCGCCAGTGCCGCGACCAGTGCAAACTTGAACAACACTGGCAGCAGGCTCAGCAGCAGCACCAGCGGCCATTGCGCAAGGACGATCTCGGCGTCGAGCTTCATGCCGATGGTGATGAAAAAGAGGCCGAGCAGCACGTCGTGGAAGGGCCGAATGTCGGTCTCCACCTGGTGCTTGTATTCGGTCTCGGCGATCAGCATGCCAGCGACAAACGCCCCCAGCGCGAGTGACAGGCCCGCGTGTTCGGTCAGCCAAGACAGGCCCAGCGTCACCAGCAGCAGGTTGAGGATGAACAGCTCCTCGCTCTTGCGCCGCGCCACCAGCGTGAGCCACCAGCGCATCACCCGCTGGCCACCGACCAGCAGCACGGTCAGCAGGGCGCCGGCTTTCAAGGCCGCAAATGCGAGTGCTGAGGCCAGCTGTTCGGGCGACGAACCCAACGCCGGGATCAGCACCAAGAGCGGCACCACCGCCAAGTCTTGAAACAGCAGCACACCCATCACGCGGCGGCCGTGCTCGCTTTCCAGTTCGAGCCGCTCGGCCATCAGCTTGACGACGATGGCGGTGCTGCTCATCGCCAGCGCCCCACCCAACGCGACTGCGCTCTGCCAGCTCAGGCCCCAGCCCCGGCCCGCGAGGCCGAAGGCACCGGCCAGCAGCGCATTGCCCACCACCACGACCAGGATGGTCAGCGCCACCTGGCTCAGGCCGAGGCCGAACACCAGTTTGCGCATGCTCTTCAACTTGGGCAGGTTGAATTCGAGCCCGATGACGAACATCAGGAACACCACGCCGAATTCGGCCAGGTAGGTGATGCCCGCCGAGTCCTTGGCCAAAGCCAGCGCATTGGGGCCGATCAGCACCCCCACGGCGAGGTAGCCCAGCATGGGCGGCAGCCGCAAGGACCGGCACACCACCACGCCCGCCACCGCAGCGACGAGGTACAACAAGATGAGTTCGAGGGTGGAGGCCATGGGCGGCGAGGGAGAAGCGCGGTGGCGCAAGCTGCGTGCCTACAATCGCCGCATCCTACTGGACGAGCCCCTCGGGGACGCCCCGCGCCGTGTCCTCCAAAGCTCCCATCACCGCTTCTTTTTTTGATGCCGATCGTGCGCTGCAACTCGCGCGCGACACCTTCGACATCGAAGCGCGCGCCCTGCTCGGCCTCAAGACCCGCCTGGGCCCCGAGTTCGCGGCGGCCGTGAAGGCCGTGCTCGCGTGCCAGAGCCGGGTGGTGGTGATGGGCATGGGCAAGAGCGGCCACGTGGGCCGCAAGGTCGCTGCCACGCTGGCCTCGACCGGCACACCGGCGATGTTTGTGCACCCGGGCGAAGCCAGCCACGGCGACCTCGGCATGGTGACCTCGGGTGATGTGGTGCTGGCGATCTCCAACTCGGGCCAGGCAGACGAGATCACCGCCATCCTGCCCGCACTCAAACGGCTGGGTGTCACTCTGGTGGCGATGACCGGCGGCCTGAAGTCAACGCTGGCACAACACGCCGACATCGTGCTCAACAGCGCCGTCGATGAAGAAGCCTGCCCGCTCAAGCTCGCCCCCACCGCCAGCACCACAGCGCAGATGGCCATGGGCGACGCGCTGGCGGTGGCGCTGCTCGACGCGCGTGGTTTCCGCGAAGAAGACTTCGCCCGCTCGCACCCCGGCGGCAGCCTCGGCCGCAAGCTGCTGACCCATGTGCACGACCTGATGCGCACCGGCGAGGCGCTGCCGCGTGTCAGCCCCGACACCGCCTTCCCCAAACTCATGCGCGAGATGGGCGCCAAGAGCCTGGGTGCGGCCATCGTCACCGACGACGCCGGCCAGGTGCTGGGCATCTTCACCGACGGCGACCTGCGCCGCTGCATCGAACAAGGGCGCGACCTGCGCAGCCTCACCGCGCGCGAAGTGATGCACCCCAAGCCGCGCACGGTGCGCCCCAACGCGCTCGCCGTCGAAGCCGCCGACCTGATGGAAGAAGCGCGCATCACGCTCGTGCTGGTGGTCGACGACAACGGTCTTTTGGTGGGCGCGTTGAGCTTCAACGACCTGATGCGCGCCAAGGTCATCTGATGCGCAGCATCACCCCGGTACGCCAGTTCGCGCCTGAGTTGCTGCTGCAAGCGCAGGCGGTGCGCGCCGCCATCTTTGACGTTGACGGGGTGCTCACCGACGGCCGCATTTATCTCAGCGAGCGCGGCGAAGAGTTCAAGGCCTTCAGCACGCTCGACGGCCATGGCTTGAAGCTGCTGGCACAAGGCGGCATCACGCCCATCGTCATCACCGGGCGCGATTCGCCTGCGGTGCGGCGGCGAGTGGCCGACCTGGGCATCGTGCATGCCGCTTACGGCGCACACGACAAGCTGGCTGCGGCCGAAACCATTCTTTCCAGGCTGCAGCTGGCTTGGGAGCAGCTCGCCGCGATGGGTGACGACTGGCCCGACCTGCCGCTGATGGTGCGCGCCGGGTTTGCCTGCGCGCCGGCCAATGCACACGCCGAGGTTCGGGCCGTCGCCCACCACGTGACCACCCCCTTCGGCGGTCATGGTGCGGCGCGCGAGTGCTGCGACCTGCTGCTCACCGCGGCCGGCCGATACGCGCCGCTGCTGCACAGCCACCTCACCACGCTCGATGGATCTGCCTGAAGTGGTCTCGTTGACAGCGGCGGGCGGCTTGTCGCCGCCGGCTGCACCCGCGTCTGCGCAGGCCGTCAGGCAGCCTTGGCATTGGCGGGTGTTCGAGCTGGCGTCGTCTTACCTGCCGCTCTTGATGATGGCCTTGCTGGCCCTGGGCACCTGGTGGTTGGTGAAAAACACGCCCTTGGCCGATGTAGTGCGGACCGCCGCGCCCCTGCGCCATGAGCCCGACTACGAAATGCGCGACTTCGCGGTGCAGCGGTTCACCGCCCAAGGCCCGCTGCGCGTGCAGATCGAGGGCGACGCCATGCGTCACTACCCCGACACCGACACGCTGGAGATCGACAACGTGCGTCTGCGCGCCTTGGCGCCCGACGGGCGGGTCACGCTGGCCACCGCACGCCACGCCATTGCCAATGGCGCCGGTACCGAAGTGCAGCTCATGGGGGGCGCCGAGATCGTGCGCGAAGCCACCGCCCGCGACACCGCGATCAACTTCAAGAGCGAGTTTCTGCATGCCTTTCTCGACACCGAGCGGGTGCGCTCGCATCTGCCGGTGACGGTGACCCGGGGTGGCACCGAAGTGCGCGCCGAGGGCATGGAATACAGCCACCTCGATCGGTTGATCCAGTTCAGCGGGCGCATGCGCGCGACGTTTCTTCCCAAAGGCAAACCATGAGTGCTGCACCGCTGCTGTTTGTGACCGGCGCGTCGAGTGGCATCGGCCAGGCGTTGGCGCTGCGCTTCTACCGCGCCGGCTACCGGCTGGCGCTGGTGGCTCGCCGCGCAGCCGAGCTGCAGGCCTGGGCGCAGGCGCAAGGGCTGGATGCCACACGCTACGCCGTCTACGGCGCCGACGTGTGTGACATCGACAGCATCACCGGCGCCGGCCGCGCCTGCATCGCCGCCCAAGGCCTGCCCGATGTGGTGATCGCCAACGCTGGCATCAGTATCGGCATCGACACCGCGGTGCTGGGCGACATCGAGGTCATGCGCCGCGTTTATGAGACCAACAACATCGGCATGGCCGCCACCTTCCAGCCCTTTGTCACGGCAATGCGCGCGCGCCGCTCGGGCACGCTGGTGGGCATTGCCAGCGTGGCGGGCATCCGTGGCTTGCCGGGGCATGGCGCCTACTGCTCCAGCAAGGCCGCCGTCATCAGCTACTGCGAGACCTTGCGCGGCGAGCTGCGTGATGCCGGCGTGAAGGTGGTCACCATCGCGCCCGGCTACGTGGCCACGCCGCTCACCGCGAAGAACCGCTATGGCATGCCGTTTTTGATGCAGGCCGACACCTTTGCCGACAAGTCCTTCGCGGCCATCACCGCGGGCGCGAGCTACCGCGTGATTCCCTGGCAGATGGGCCTGGTGGCCAAGCTCATGCGGCTGCTGCCCAACGCGCTGTTCGACCGTGTGCTGGCCGGGCGACCCCGCAAACAACGCCAGGGCGAATGACGACGTGAACGGGTGGCGCTGGGTGGGGGTCGGTGGGCTGATGAGCCTGCTCGTGAGCGCAGCCGCGGCCTCGGCGGCCTACCCCGACGGCGCTCGCCCGCGGGCGGTGCGGCTGGCGACTGAGGCGCCCGCGCTGCGCATTGATGGCCGCCTCGACGAGGCCGTGTGGCAGCGTGCGCCGGCGCACGACGCCTTCATCCAGTACCTGCCGGTCGAGCGCTGGCCGGCGCCGATGCGCACCACGGTGCAAGTGGTGGTCGACGACAGCGGCATCACCTTCGGCATCCGCGCCTACGACCCCAACCCGGCGCTCATCCGGGCGCCGCTGGTGCGCCGTGACCAGGTGATGCGCGACCAAGATTTTGTCTCCATCGTGCTCGACCCGGTGGGCACGCGCCAGTCGGCGCAGTTTGTTCGTGTCAACGCCGCCGGCGTGGTGGCCGACGGCATGTTCATCGCCGACACCGACACCGAAGACTTCGCGCCCGACTTCGAAACCGAAGCCGCCGTGCAGCGCGAGCCCGATGGCTACAGCGTCGAGCTGCGTTTGCCGCTGCTGGCGTTGCGTTACCCCCATGCCGGCGGCGGCGCCTGGCGCTTGATGGTCACGCGCAGCGTGCCGCGCGACGACAGCACGCTGCTACTGAGCGCGCCGCTGAGCAAGGACGCGCTCAGCTTCATCAGCGAGCTGCAGCCGGTTGCCGGCCTGGAAGACGTGACCGAGCGTGTGCGCGACCGCGGCTTTCTGTCGGTGCGCCCCGAGCTCACGGCTCGCCGCACCCGCGGCGAGCAGCGCGGCAGCGAGCTCTCGCTGGGCGCCGACATCAAATGGCGCCCGCGTGCCGACTGGGTGTTCGACGCCACGGTGAACCCCGACTTCTCGCAGGTCGAGCTCGACACACCGCAGCTCGCCGGCAACACCCGCTTTGCGCTCAGCGTGCCCGAGAAGCGCCACTTCTTCTTGGAGAGCACCGATGTGCTCGACCTGCCCTTGCCCGCGTTCTACTCACGCTCGGTCACCGACCC
>JBBRFR010000089.1:0-12043 GCA_038241485.1 Burkholderiales bacterium | reverse complement strand
TCAGCCGCTCGATGCGCTGCTCCATCGGCGGGTGGGTGGAGAACAGCGCCATCAAACCACTGGGGCGCGCGCTGATGCCCATGGATTGCATGGCCTTGGGCATCTCGCCCGGGTCCAATCCGCCCAAGCGCGCCAGCGCGTTGATCATCGGCTGTTTGCGGCCCATGAGCCGGGCGGCGCCTGCGTCGGCACGGAACTCACGCTGTCGCGAAAACCAGGCCACGATCACCGCGGCCACCACACCCAACAAGAGGTCCATCACGATGGTGGTGACGTAGTAACCCATGCCCGGTCCGCTGTTCTGGTTGCGCAACACGACCTTGTCCACGAAGTAACCGATCACGCGTGACAAGAAAACCACGAAGGTGTTCATCACGCCCTGGATCAGCGCCATGGTGACCATGTCGCCGTTGGCCACGTGGGCCACCTCGTGGCCGATGACGGCTTCGACCTCTTCTCGCGTCATGGACTGCAGCAGCCCCGTGGACACGGCCACCAGGGCCGAGTTCTTGAATGCGCCGGTGGCGAATGCGTTGGGCGGCCCTTCGTAGATGCCGACCTCAGGCGTGTTCACGCCCGCCTGTTGCGCAAAGCGCTCGACAGTGCTCACCAGCCAGGCATGTGTCGGGTCGGGCGAGCTGTTGATCACCTGCAGCTTGGTGGTCCACTTGGCCATCGGCTTGCTGATCAAGAGCGAGATGAACGCGCCGCCGAAGCCCATCACCAACGCAAAGCCCAGCAGGCCGGTCAGGCTGAGGCCGTTGGCGGTGAGGAACCGGTTAAGGCCGAGCAGGTTCACGGCCAAGCCGAGCACGAGCATCACGCCCAGGTTGGTCAACAAGAACAAGGCAACGCGCTTCATCAGTCAATTCCTTTATCAGAGTCAGTTGCGGCCACTGCCACGTGACATGGCGCTCGGGTCAAAACCGGTCGGTCAAGCCAGCTCAAGTTTGCGGCGCTGGCTCACGAAGATCAACGCGCTCAAGCCGCCTCCCAGCGCCAGCAGCAGAACGCCGCCCAGGGCCCAGACGACCCAGATCACAGGTGCCAACCAGGCGACCAAGCTCGGAGCGTGGGTCAAGGCGTACTCGACCCATGGGGTGAAGGTGGACACCATGGCGCCCCACTGCTCTTGCGCGCCGGGCGGCAGCCAAACGGCCAGCCACTCGGGCGGCTTGAGCGCGCCCACCTGACTGGCCACCTCCGCCAGTCCGCCAGCCGCGCCGCCTGCCTTCGCACCGGCAAACCCTGCGCCCCACTGCGCCACCGCATGCAACGCCCAGGCACCCGCAGACCAAACGGCCATCAAAAAACCCGTCACCAGCCAAGCCACTCCATGCCACATGCTCTTCTTTCGTTGCCGCTCGATGCGGCGATCATCGGCAGAGTCCGCAATCGGACAAAGCAGGCCTTTTGTGGTCCACAGTTCGGTTTTTGCGAACGGGCCTCATTCCGCCCGGCACTGCCACTCGGGGCAAGACTTTCCGGCGTGCGGCCGTCGCTTCAAACCCGTTGGCTGTCGACACGGCGCGCCGCAATGGGCTCGCCCGCTACGTTGAGCGCCATGCCAGCAGGTTCCGGTCCGGTGACCGAAGCATCTCGTGGTGCAGGCCCCAGTGCTCGACAGCGGCCGTCAATACGATCGATTCGCCCACGGCAACCTGCCCGTCGGCCTCGGCGATCTCGATGCACAGGCGCAGGAGCTTTCGCCGCAACAGTGGATCCTCGATCTCGCCCATCAACTCGGCCAGCGTGCGGTCATCCGCCGGGCACGCGTCAGCCCATTGCAGTTGCTGGCTCGACAAGAGGTCGTCGCAGAGGCTGTCGAGAACGGCATGAAACTCCAGCCGGTCAAGCCCCAGTTGCGTGTGAACGGCCAGACGATCAAGGATGTCGAGCTCGGTCTTGCCGATGTCACGGTCGGCCAGCACGGTCAGGGCGACGATGCGGGCGGCGGCTTGCGGGCTGTTGCACAGATAGTTGCGCATGTATGTCTTCTCCGAGGGTGAGGGGTTGAGGTCAATCGAAGATGTCGCTCAACCACGACTTCTTACGCCGCCCATACGACCCTCGTGCGCCGTCATGGGCATGGCCCTGGTCGGAGTCGGCAAAGTCAGGTCGCGACCGGGCCGGTGCGCCGCCGCCAGGCGCGGCCATCACCGAGCCGGATCGTTCGATGAGCTTGTCGAGCTCGCCACGATCAAGCCACACGCCCCGGCACTGCGGGCAGTAGTCGATCTCGACGCCCTGGCGCTCCGTCATCACCAGCGAGGTCTCGGTACAGGTCGGGCATTTCATGGTGTGCTCCTGAAGGCATTTCATTCAGCTGAGCTGCAAAAGCCGAACAGGCTTAGCAGGCGCGTGAACAGGTTGAAGATCGAGGCGTACAGGCCCACGGGGGCCAGCACGCAGTTGGTTTCACCGCCGGTGACGATGCGGCGTTCGGTTTCAGCGTTCGTGACCGATGAAGGGCTGGCGCAAGCGCCGGGAGTCGCTGCCGCGGCCCCACAGACGCATCAGGAACCGCGCTGCGCGCGCCAACGCGTTGTCGAGCGCCGTGCGCCAGTCGGTCGTCACGGAGGCGACGACCACCACCCGGCGCCATCGATCCTAAAGAGCACTTGCATCACAGATCTCCATCGGTTGAGGGACAAACGCAATGTGGGCTGTTGGGCCGCGCTGAAAAAGCAGCTTTTCAAGAATGCCAACATCGGAAAACACTGAACGCACGAGCAGGCTTCGGTCGCAAGCTTCGGTATTTCGCGGCTGCGGCTGCGGCTTGCACGCGCGGCGCTCGACAGCCTTCCCGGGGTTGCAGAGGCCGTGATGCCTGCAAGGCGTCGCACGATCGGTCGGCGCCTGGCATCACCGGTGATTCGGGTTTCCCGAGCCTCGACTCACGGAAGTTCTGCTTTTTCCAGGGCCTCATCGAGCCCACATTCGCCTGTGTTCAAACTTTTTCGAAACCCATCCATGAAGATTGACTTCAGCTCCCGAGCATGGAGCTACCTGCTACGACTACTGGCAGTCGACCGCCAACCCGAGGTGCTGGCCTTGATCCCGATGCGGGCTGTGCAACCGCCCGTAGCCCGTCTGCTGCACCGACGCACCTGGCGCGATTGACAGCCCCGGTGAACTCCCTCCGCCCTTCATGAAAGACAACCGCCATGCGCTCCTACCCTCACAACAGCCCCGAAGCCGCCGCACGCATTCGTGGCACTCGGCCTGATCGCTGACGGCCATGTCTTCGGCTCGGAAATCGATACCCTGAACCAGCTCGATGTCCCCAGCGAAGTGGGACTGGACCCCGACGCCTTGCCCCGGATCGTCCAGACACTTTGCGAAGACTTGCTGATGGGCGACGCCGCCAGCGGGTCGATGCTGGGCGGTGTGGACGACAGCGCCTTGGCCTCGCTGAGGGCGAAGGGCTTGTGCTTGAGGCCGCACGCCGGCACTGGCCTGGCGCTGAAGCGGTAGCCGCGTGCGACCAAACACCGGCTGCGCGTCAGGTCGCCTGAGCACGTTCGTCAGGTTCGCACGGCGGCCAGCATCTGCACCACCAAGGGGTGATGCTGCCCTCGGCGCGACCGAATGGCGTAAATCTCTTCTGACACCTCTTCGCAGCGGCCGAGTAGCCGCAGACCGCGCATCAGCGCCACGTCTGAGGCTCCGAGCCGGCTCACCGGGAACACGCCGAGCCCACGCGCCGCAAACACAGCCAACAAGGCACTGTCTTCAAACTCACCCACGATGCGCGGACGCAGGCCTTGTGCTTCGAACCAGCGATCGAGTCTGAAGCGCAGCGCCGAGTGCCCGGTGGGCAGGAGCACGGGCAGTCGGTTCAGCGATTCAGGGAAATCCGCCACCTCGGCTGTGCGAACGATCGCCGTGGGCCCGTACCACTCCACCGGGGACTGCACCACGCGCTCACTGGTCAGCCGCAGGTTCGGATTGTTGGGCGCAGCCTGTCCGGCCAGCACCAGATCCAGGTGGTGCAATGCCAGCTCGGCCAACAATTGCTCGAACTCGCCCTCGTGGCACAGCAAGCGCAACGAGGGTGTGGCCAGAATGGGCTCAAGCAATGCGTGCGCCGCCAGCTTGGAAATGCCGTCCGAGAGGCCGACCGCCAAGCGTGCCAGCTTACCGTTGGCCGCCTCGCCCACCTCTTCCGGGATCACCTGCCCGATCTGAAACACCTCCTCGGCCCGGGCAAAGGCAGCCTGCCCCGCCTCGGTCAGCGCAACGCCCCGGCCTGCGGGCTTGAGCAATTGGTGCCCTAGCGTCTTCTCAAGTTCGCGCACCTGCGCACTGATGGTTTGCACAGCCATGTCGAGCCGTTCGGCAGCACGGGCGAAGCCGCCTTCTTTCGTGACGACCCAGAAGTAGTACAGATGACGAAAATTCAGCATGGGCACCTCACTTCGGAAAAACCGAACCCGGACTCACTCTAGCGCTGATACCGGTGAGGCCGGAGCCTAAGATTCGAACGGCCTTGTCGAGCGCCATGATGACGCCGCTCGATGCGGTGACACCCGAGCAGCGGGTGTGGCTGGATGTGTTGATGCGCTGAAGGTTTGCTCTGCTCGCCCAGAGCCCCACCCCGCTCGCCCTGACCCTTCGACAAGCTCAGCCCGAACGGGATTGGGGGTGATGCCCTACCAGCACACCCGATAACAACGCCCGAACGAATCGCAGATAAACCCGCAGTTGATGATGGGCCGTGCGCCCAGCGGCTCGAACCTGTGCGCCACGACTGTGTCCTGTGTGGGTGCCTGTGCACAGGGCACAGCGGCGTCGTGGGTGGTGGCGAAAGCGGCCGTTGAGGCCGCAACCATCAAACCGATCAACAAAAGTTTCTTCATCATTTGCTCCTGAAAAGTTGTCAACACCGTCTTGAGCGCTGCAGCGGCGTTCGGCCGGCAGCGCTTGCAGAGTAGGCGGCGGCCCGTTAGGTTGGCGTTATGACCTCCGTCGCCATGCCCACTCAGCAGCGGAGGCGGCATATCTGCCGACTGCAGGCGCGGCTTCTGTGAGACGGGCCTTCGCTCGCGTCCTACAACGGTTCGAGTGCTTTGCCCCTGGTTGTGGGAAGCGGGGCCAAGCAAGATGCCTCGGTCGGTATGACCAACGGGGATGAAACATGAAATTTCGCGGACTGCTTTCCTCCGCCCTGATTGGCGCTGTCGCCAGTGCACGATCGATGACGCCAATGGCCACCATCGCGGCAGCGCGGCTCTTGGGCCACCGCACGCCGGGGCGACTTGTTTTGCTGGATCGCCCTCTGTTTAGGCTGGGCGCCTTGGTCATGGGAGTGGGTGAATTATTCGGCGACAAGATGAAGACCGCGCCTGACCGCACTGCGTTTTTGGGACTCTTGGCACGTGTCATGAGCGCAGGCATCGCAGGCGCTGCATTGGCTCCCCGTGGTCGCGAGCAGGCCGGCGCTATCACCGCGGTTGCAACCGCCGTACCTCTTGCCTACCTGACACTGGCCGGCCGTGAGCGCGCCATGGCGCGCATTGGTCAGACCCGCAGCGGTTTGATCGAAGACGCGCTGATTGTTGCCGCCGGTGTGACGCTTGTGGCGCTGTTGGTCAGGCCGAGAAACGGTTAGTGATCCCGGCGAATGGGGCGTTGAACCCGCATCGGGTTGACTGCTTGATGAACGACATGGGTCAGTGAGACGGCGAGGCAGAAGTTGGATGACCACCCTGGTCATGACAAGGCGTCGCTCCTGCTTGCCGGCGCGGGCGCGATCACATAGCGTGTCGGCCAGGCGTTGACCCACGCTCGCCATCCTTCCACTGCAAGGTCTCGAAGTGCACCGAGTTCTGCGCCGCCGCGTTGCGCTGTAGCAGCATGGCAAAGAACGCGCCGTTCTCCGGCACGGCAACCGACCGTCTGGCGCGACGGCAGCACGCACACCGTGATGTCGCCGCTTGCGTTCATGCATTGCCTGGCCGCGCTGGTGCCCCGGCCCCGGTTGCACCTGATCCGATTCCACGGGGTGCTGGCGGCCCACGGGAAGCTGCGGGCGCCGGGGTGATGCCAGGCGTGCCCGAAGAGGCCACCGGCACGTCGGAGCAACCGGGCTGGCGGGCACGCCAAATGCCCTAAATGCTTGCACCACTTTCACCCGTTTCAGGTCGGGCGCACATGTCGCCTCGGCGACCCTGCGCGTCGGGTTTACCGATATGAGGAGCGGCTCGCGCGCTCTAGCAAGCGGCTTCTCAGCGGCGTATCCTTTAGCGCGCTCTTGTTGAGTGACCCAAAAAGGAGACGAACATGAAACTGTCCCGCAGAAGGCCCCTGCCGTTGGCAGCTGGCCTCTTGATCCTTCCGCTTGCTGCCTTGCTTGCTGCTTTGGGCGGCTGCAGCAGCAGAGACGACGATCCCCAGGCACCTCTGATCCGTACCCTGAGCAACCGTGCCGACTTGGTGAGCGGTGGCGACGTGCTCGTGGAAATCCTTCCCGCCGGCAACGACGCCACCGGGCTGCTGGTGCAGCTGGGCAGCCGCGACGTAACCAGCGCCTTCGCGCGCCGCGCCGACGGCCGCATCACCGGCGTGGTGACAGGGCTCGACAGCGGCGACAACGTACTTGTTGCCCGCACGCAAAATAGCCAAAGCGCGCAGCTCACCATCACCAACGCGCCGCGCAGCGGCCCCGTGCTCTCGGGCGCGGCGGTTATGCCCTTCTACTGCGCCACGCCGACGCCGGTGGTGGCCAATGGCGCCACCCCCGGTACCAACGCGAGCGGGCTGGCTGGCACGCCGGATGCCAACTGCAACGTGGCGGCCGAAACCAATCTCTACTACCGAACCACCGCCACGGTGTTCAACGCCACCACCAACCCGACCGGCTGCACCTTCTCGTTGCCCGACCCGGTGTGGACCATCGGCGTGAACGCCGTCACCGTGCCGGCACAACCCGCACCGCCCGCCAACGGCTGCTTCAAGCCCTACACCGCGGGCGTCACACCCGTCGACCTGGCCACCACCACCACCGACAGCGGCGCCACCGTGCCTTTCATCGTGCGCGTGGAGCGCGGCAGCATCAACCGCGGCATCTACGACCTCGTGGTGCTCACCGACCCGGCGCAGCCATGGACAGCCGTGGCACCGCAGAGCAGCTGGAACGGCAAGGTCTACTACACCTTCGGCGCCAGCACAGGCCAGCCGCGGCGCCAGACCCGCCCCGCAACTGCCTGGACCGGCGCTGAAGAGCAGCTCAAGCGCGGCTACATGATCGCCACCAACAGCATGACCGACTCGTCGCGCAACTCCAACCGCGTGCTGATGAGCGAGACGGTGATGATGATGAAAGAGCACATCACCGACAGCTACGGGCCGATCAAGTTCACGCTCGGCACCGGCTGCTCAGGCGGCTCGATCAACTCGAACATGAACGCCTCGATCAGCCCGGGGCTGCTCGACGGCGTGGTCACCAGTTGCACCTACCCCGACTCCGAAACCACCTCCCTCGAAGTGGGCGATTGCGTGGTGCTGGTCGATGCCTACCAGAAGGCCGGCCTGCTGGGCTTGTGGGCTGGGTTGACGCAGGAGCAGATCAACGCCAAGAAAGCGGCGATCAACGGCCACGTCGATCAGACCGCCTGCCATGCCTGGTACAACGCCTTCGGCAGCAACGGCAAGGCTGGCCTTTATCAGCAACGTGTGGTGAGCAACAACTCCACCGGCGCCATCACTCAATCACCCACGGTCGTCAATAACTGCGAACTGCCCAACACCGCGGTGTATGACTCGGCCAACCCGGCAACCACGGCTACCCTGCCGCGCTGCAACGCATGGTCGTGGGCCGAGTCGATCTGGGGCAGGGTGCCAGGCAGCGTGGCCGCGCGTGACACGCGCGACAACACCGGCGTGCAGTACGGCCGCAAGGCGCTGACCGACGGCGTCATCACCGCCGAAGAGTTCGTCACGCTCAACGAGAGCGTTGGCGGCATCGACCGCGACTCCACCGCACGCGCCGAGCGCACCGTGGCCGACGCCGAGGCACTCGACATCGCCTACCGCGCGGGCATCGTGGCCAGCGGCAAGCAGCTCGCCAAGACGGCCATCATCGACCTGCGCGGTTGGGACGACTCCAACGTGCCGGCCAACGTGCCACCGGGCCTCACGCCGGGCAGCATCCCGATCCACCACCAGTGGTTCAGCTTTGCGGTGCGTGACCGTCTCGTGGCCGGCGCGGGCGATGCCAACAACCAGGCTCTGTGGCGCTTCGCACGCACCGGCCTCGGTGCGCCGGGCTCGATGGGGCTTGATGCCTTCCTCGCCATGGACAACTGGCTCACGGCAGTAAAGGCCGACACCAGCGCCGCCGCGATCGCACAGAAGGTGCGCACCGCGCGCCCGCAGACCGGCAGCTTCGACACCCGCGATTTCTGCTTGATGCCCGACGAGGTGGCCCAAACCACCAAGGTCTATGACATGGCCGCCTGCGATGCCAACACCTTCCTCAAGCCCTCGCTCTCGCCGCGCCAGGTGGCCGGCGGGCCGCGCGCTGAAGACGTGCTCAAGTGCCAGCTCAAGCCGCTGGTGGAGACCGACTACACAGCCGGCACCTTCGACGCCGGCCAGTGGACGCGGCTGCAGGCCGTCTTCCCGGGCGGTGTGTGCGACTGGAGCCGCCCCGGTGTGGGCCAGACCGATGCGCTCAGCCCACTCACCTTCCGTGCTGGGGCCGGTGGCGTGCCGCTGCCGGTGGCACCGGTGTCGGTGACGCGCTGAGCGGTGCTTGTGCGAAGGCTGGCGCAGGCGCGCCGGCCTTCGCGCTCGATCCCTGAAGCTTGTTGCCGTCGATCCGCTCGCACTCGGAAGTCACCTGCAATCACCTGCGCCCCGAACAGCAGCAGACCGGCGGGAATCTCCGGGCTTGAGAAACACCACGATCGCCGTGGTGAGTGAACCGTAGACCACGTTCACCTGCGACAGCGTGCCGAAGTACCAGATCAGGACATGGCGCGTGATCTCCCACAGCAGCGCCACCGTCACGCCGCCGATGAGCGCATGCCGCAGCGCCAGCCGACCTGCGGGCATGACGCGGTAGACCGAGGGCAGCCCGAGCACCTCGCCCGCCACACTCTGCAGGTGCCGCAGCACGCCCGAGAAGCCACCCGCAAGCCGTCCGCCACAAGTGTGAGGGCAGTGGCGGGTCTGCTCGAACCTGTGGGCCACTGCCAGCTTGGCACCGCGGTCATGACCAGGCGTCGCCCTGGTTGATGACGTCGGCCACAACGCACAATGGGCTGATCGGCCCGCTGCCAGCACTTGCGGGCGGACTGATTCAGACATGTTGCCTTGCGGGCCTTCGAATGCCATTGCCTACACACAAACCGAGAAACGACCATGACCAACCCGATGTACACACACTCCCTTCCCGTCTTCAAGCAAATGCTGACGGCCTTGAAAGCCATATTGGTGCAGGTCGAAGCACATGTTGCGGCCAAGTCGATGGAGCCTGAAGCGTTCTTGCAAGCGCGCCTATTTCCAGACATGTTTGCGCTGGTCAAGCAGGTGCAGATTGCCGCCGATTTTGCCCGCGGGATCTCGGCACGGCTTGCCGGTGTTGATGTTCCGGCCTATGAAGGAAAAGAGAAGAGCTTTGCCGATCTTGACGCGCTATTGGCCCAGACCATGGCCTTTCTGGACTGCCTGAACGCTTCACAGTTTGATGGCAGCGAAAGCAGAGAAATCGTATTGCGCCC
Organism: Burkholderiales bacterium; assembly: GCA_038241485.1. Classification (GTDB taxonomy): domain Bacteria; phylum Pseudomonadota; class Gammaproteobacteria; order Burkholderiales; family Burkholderiaceae_C; genus Rhizobacter. The sequence continues at coordinate 2,315 of JBBRFR010000089.1, read as the reverse complement.
CGGTACGCCGAAAGAAAAGAGGCTGAGCGGTCAGGCCTATCTGGCGAACTACGGCACGCCGCAGTTCTTCTTTCATGTCACCACGGCCTACGCCATCCTGCGTCACAACGGGATGGCCATCGGCAAGCGCGATTACATGGGTGCGTACTAGGCCATTGCCCCCGCCCGAGAAGCCGTCGTGCCGCAGCTTGTTCCCGGCGAACCAACGTCGCTCGCCGCATCGCGCAAGGCTGCGCGTGCGTAGCGGGCAATGGGTCGAACCGGGCGAGTGAAGCACATGCGCAGCGTGTCGAGTGCGGGGTCATCGCGCGTCGACAGGGTGAAATTCAGCCGCGCCGTGGGCTGGCGAAAAAGAGCGGCTTGTCGGCGAAGATACGGCTCTTCTCAGGATCCGACGCCATCATGAAGCCGATGTCACGCACCTTGACCCTTGCCGCGCTGGCTGCGTTCGCACTGAACGTGCGTGCCGGTGAGGTGTCGGTGGCAGTCGCTGCCAATTTCGCCGGGCCCTTGTCGGCCATGAGCGAAGCCTTCACGGCGGCCACCGGCCACCGCCTCAAGGTGTCGGTCGGTGCCAGCGGCAAGTTTTATTCACAGATCGTCGCCGGGGCGCCCTTCGAGGTGCTGATCTCGGCCGACGCCGAAACCCCGGCCAAGCTGGTCGCCGAAGGCCGGGCCGTGCCTCACACGCAGTTCACTTACGCCATTGGCAAGCTGGTGTTGTGGAGTGCGCAGCCGGGTTATGTGGATGACCAGGGCGCGGTGCTGGCGGCGGCCAGGTTTGCCCACCTCGCCATCGCCAACCCGAAGACGGCGCCTTATGGCCGCGCGGCGGTCGAGGTGCTGAAGGCACGTGGCCTGCACGACAGCCTGGCACGCAAGCTGGTGACGGGTGAGAGCATCGGCCAGGCCTTCCAGTTTGTGGCCACCGGCAATGCCGAGCTGGGCTTCGTGGCGCTGTCGCAGGTGGTGGTGCCGGGCAAGCCGGTGAGTGGCTCCTACTGGCTGGTGCCGTCGTCGTTGTATGGCCAGATCCGCCAAGACGCGGTGCTGCTCAAGCGTGGCGAGAAGAACCCGGCGGCGCTGGCCTTGTTGGCGTACATGAAGAGTGCACCGGCCAAGGCGGTGACCCAGGCTTACGGTTATGGGCACTGAGGCCCGCCTGCCTGCATGACCGCAGATGACTGGTCAGCGGTGCGGCTCACCGCCGAGCTGGCGGCGCTCAGCACCTTGTTGCTGCTGCTGCTGGGCACGCCGCTCGCGTGGTGGTTGGCGCGCACACGCTCGCCTCTGAAGCCGCTGTTCGCGGCGCTGGTGGCCATGCCGCTGGTGCTGCCGCCTACGGTGCTGGGCTTCTACCTGTTGCTGCTGATGGGGCCACACGGCCCGGTGGGGCAGCTCACCCAAGCGCTGGGCCTCGGTCGTTTGCCCTTCACCTTCAGTGGCTTGGTCGTCGCCTCGGTGATCTACTCGCTGCCCTTTGTGGTGCAACCGCTGCAACAGGCTTTTGAGGCCGTGCCTGAGCGCTTGCTCGAAGCCGCGGCCACGTTGCGCGCATCACCCTGGGATCGGTTTTTCAGCGTGGCGCTGCCGCTGGCCCGGCCCGGCTTCATCACCGCCAGCGTGCTGGGTTTTGCGCACACGGTGGGCGAGTTTGGTGTGGTGCTGATGATGGGCGGCAACATCCCCGGTGAAACGCGTGTGCTGTCGGTTGCGATCTATGGCCACGTGGAGGCGGGCGAGTTTGCCCAGGCCCATTGGCTGGCGGCTGGCATGGTGGCGTTTGCGATGGCCGTGCTGGTGACGCTGTATGTGGTCAACCGCCCCCGCCGAGCCGACGCGGAGCCCGCACGGTGATCGATGCCCGCCTGCGTTGGCTGCGGCAAGGCTTCTTGCTCGACGTGCAGCTCGCCATTCCCTCGCGGGGCATCACCGCCCTGGTCGGCCCCTCGGGCTGCGGCAAAACCACGGTGTTGCGTGCGCTGGCCGGCCTGGAGCGTGTCGCAGGGCGGATCGAGATCGACGGTGAGCTGTGGCAAGACGACGCCAGCGGCCGCTTCGTGCCCACCCACCAGCGTTCGCTGGGCTATGTGATCCAGGAGTCGGCGCTGTTCCCGCACCTCGACGTGCGCGGCAACCTGCACTACGGCCGCAAGCGCAGCGCCGGCGAGTCGCAGCGCATCGCGCTCGACAGCGTGGTCGAGCTGCTGGGCATTGGGCATTTGTTGGCGCGCTCGCCGGCCACCCTGTCGGGCGGTGAACGCCAGCGTGTGGCGATTGCGCGGGCGCTGGCCACCGGCCCGCGCCTCTTGCTG
>JBBRFR010000088.1:0-12084 GCA_038241485.1 Burkholderiales bacterium | reverse complement strand
GGCCGAGCTACGGTCTCGACTACGCCGAAACGCGCTTCAGCAAGCTCGACCAGATCAGCGACAAAAACGTCAAGGAGCTGGGCCTGGTCTGGAGCTACAACCTCGAGTCCACGCGCGGCGTTGAGGCCACGCCGTTGGTGGTCGACGGCATCATGTACGTCACCGCCTCGTGGAGCGTGGTGCACGCGGTGGACGTGCGCACCGGCAAGCGCATCTGGAGCTACGACCCGAAGGTGCCGCGTGAGCGCGGCGTCACCGCCTGCTGCGACGTGGTCAACCGCGGGGTTGCGATTCACCGCGGCAAGGTTTTCGTGGGCTCGTTCGATGCACGACTGATCGCGCTCGACGCGGCCACGGGCAAGGTGATGTGGGAGAAAGACACCTCGATCGACCGCAGCAAGCCCTACACCATCACCGGCGCACCGCGTGTCTTCAAGGGCAAGGTGATCATCGGCAACGGTGGCGCCGAGTACGGCGTGCGCGGCTACATCACCGCCTACGACGCCGAGACCGGCGCCCAGAAATGGCGCTTCTTCACCGTGCCGGGCGACCCGGCCAAGCCGTATGAAAACGAAGCCCTGGCGCGCGCCGCCAAAACCTGGGACCCGAGCGCCAAGTACTGGGAAGCCGGCGGCGGCGGCACGGTGTGGGACAGCATCACCTTCGACCCCGATCTCAACCTCATGTACATCGGCACCGGCAACGGCTCGCCGTGGTCGCGCCGCGCTCGCAGCCCGGGCGGTGGTGACAACCTCTTCCTCGCCTCGATCGTGGCCATCAACCCCGACACCGGCCGCTACGTCTGGCACTACCAAGAAACCCCGGGCGACAACTGGGACTACACCTCCACCCAGCCGATGATCCTGGCTGACATCAAGCTCGGCGGCAAGCCGCGCAAGGTGATCCTGCACGCGCCGAAAAATGGCTTCTTCTTCGTCATCGACCGCATCAACGGCAAGTTCATCTCGGCGAAAAACTTCGTCGATGTCAACTGGGCCACCGGCTATGACGAGAAGGGCTTCCCGATCGAGACCGCGATGGCGCGCAGCGCCGACAAGTCTTACGACAGCGTCCCCGGCCCGCTGGGCGCGCACAACTGGCACCCGATGTCGTACAGCCCGAAGACGGGCCTGGTGTACCTGCCGGCGCAGAACATCCCGCTCACGCTGATGGACAACAAGGCCTGGAAGATGAACCAGCCCCATCTGGGCGTGCCTGGCTCGGGCCAGGGCTGGAACACGGCCATGTTCATCAACGCGACGCCGGCCACCAGCAAGCCCTTCGGTCGCCTGCTGGCTTGGGACCCGGTGAACCAGAAAGAAGCCTGGCGTGTGGAGCATGTGTCGCCGTGGAACGGGGGCACGCTCGCGACCGCTGGCAACCTGGTGTTCCAGGGCACGGCCGAAGGGCGTTTCATCGCCTTCAACGCCCAGACCGGCGAGAAGCTGTGGGAAACACCCACCGGCACCGGCGTGATCGCCGCGCCTTCCACCTACCTGGTCGACGGCAAACAATATGTGTCGATCGCCGTCGGCTGGGGCGGCTCGTATGGCGTGTCCCAGCGCGCCAGCGAAAAGATCGGCCCGGGGACGGTCTACACCTTCGCCGTGGGCGGCAAGGCGCCGCTGCCACAGTTTGCGCAGTACAAGCTGAACGCGCTGCTCTCGGGTGTGGCCTACGATCCGAAAAACGTGCCCGAGGGTCAGGGCCTGTATGTCGCGGCCTGCGTGTTGTGCCACGGCGTGCCGGGGGTTGACCGCGGCGGCAACATTCCCAACCTCGGCTACTCGCAGCCCGACGTGATCAACAACCTCGAAGCTTATGTGTTCGGCGGCGCTGCCAAGGAGCGCGGCATGCCCGACTTCACCGGCAAGCTGAAATCCGAAGACATTGCGAAGCTGAAGGCGTTCATCCAGGGCGTGCCGGATTCGATTCGGCCGAAGTGATGTGAGTTCATAAACCAGCACTGCAACATTTGGTACCGATTTCAGGTGCGCTGCCTCGTGCACGTCGTTCACCTAACGTCGTGCAGCCTGCGCATCGCCTGCCTACAATGTTCTGATCATGGAAACTCAACGCATCACCATTGCCTTTGTCGATCAGTCGGGTGGCTATGAGGCCAGCCCACAGCGAGTGAAGTTGAGTTCATTGGCGAGCTTCGTGTCGGACGTCGAGATTTTTCTCCGTGGTGAAACCAAGGAGATTGATTCAACCCAACTCGATGTGGCCGTCCGCGAAGGTTCGTTTGCCATTGAGACATCCCCCATCTTGGCTGCGCCTTCATTGTTTGGGGATCTGAAGGCGCTGTTGCAAAGCGAACTTCTGGACAAGATTGACCCCAAGCGCCGCGCGGTACTTGAACGGTGGCAAAAGGCGGCGCGCAGTACGCGCGATATGTCTTTCAGAATCAGCGCTCCGTTCCTAGGGAATCCTGTGGTTGTCAGCGTTGAGAGCGACTACCACGCTAACGATGCTGACCAGTGGGTGCAAGTTGAACGCTATGTCCGGGGTGAGATTCAGGATCTGGGAGGGGCCACAAAGGCGAACGCGCATATCCGCCTACCTGATGGAACTTTGTTAAAAGTTTCTACCGATAAAGAGCTTCTTCAAAACGAGAAAACAAACCGTCTCTACAAGATGGCAATGCTGCGCGTCAAAGCACAGTACAACGTGCTCACAAGAGAGTTGAGAGACGCCCGCCTGGTGGAGTTTGTCGAGTACTCGCCAAGTCTTGATGAAGACGAATTGACTCGACTGACAAGACGCGGCGCGCAAGCTTGGAAGGACGTCCCTGACGCCACCGCATGGGTAGATGAATTGCGCGGAGGAGGGGATTGAACAGCGTTCTGCTCGATACGAGCTTTCTCATTTCCTTCAGCGACCCAACCCGTTCGCACCACGCGACGGCGCAGCGCTACTACCGCGAATGCATTCAGCGGCAAGTGCCGATGTTCTTGTCGACCATTGCGATCTCCGAGTTTTAGGTTCGACAAGCCATCAACGATTTGCCACTTCGCAATTTTGTGGTGCTGCCATTCAACGTTGATCACGCAATGGCCTGTGGTTTGCTGCTGCGCGATACCGGGCGCGACGCCGATGATGATCGTGTCCGCGTGAAAGATGACTTCAAGCTGATCGCCCAGTGCCAGTGTGATGGCATCACCCATCTGCTGAGCGAAGACGCTGGAACGCTTGCGAAGTATGTAGCTCGACTAAGCCCTCAAGGGCCTGGCGCGACAAGAGTGGTTCTGCTGAAAGATGGTTTCGACGCGGCCTGGTTTGAAAACGGGCAAAGCCGTCTCGTCTAATGAGGGTGCTGGCAGAACGCGCGTCACCCATTTGCAGCTTCAATGAAAAGGGCCACCCGAAGGTGGCCCTTTTTACATGCGCCGCCGACTCAAGCCGCCGCGATGTTCTGCTCGGTGAACGGCATCGTGCGCAGCCGCTTGCCGGTGGCGACAAAGAGGGCGTTGCCCACTGCCGGGCCGATGAGCGCGGTGGCGGGCTCGCCGATGCCGCCGGGCTTTTCGGTGCTGGGCACCAACACGGTCACGAACTCGGGCGCTTCGTTCATGCGCAGCAGCCGGTACTGGTGGAAGTTGGTTTGCTGCACACGGCCCTTGTCGAGCGTGATCTCGCCCCACAGCGCCGCCGTCAGGCCGAACACCACGCTCGACTGGATCTGCGCCTCGACCGTGTCGGGGTTGACCATGCGGCCGAGGTCGGCCACCGTGGTCACCTTGTGCACCTTGATCTCGCCCTTGGCATACGAGATCTCGGCCACCATCGCCATGTAGGTGTCGTAACCCTCCATCAGCGCGATGCCACGGAAGCGCCCTGCCGGTGCCGCCGTGCCCCAGCCGGCTTTGTCGGCGGCTTGTTTGAGCACGTTGGCAAAGCGTGGTTTGCTGGCGAGCAGCGACATGCGGTAGGCATACGGGTCTTTGCCCGCCGCCACCGCCAGCTCGTCGATGAAGGTCTCATTCGCGAACGCATTGAGCGCGTGGCTCACCGAGCGCCAGTAGCCCACGCGCAGGCCTGCGTCGTGTTTGAGGATGTCGTGGCGTGTTGCCGGGATCTCATAGGCCGCCATCGCCGCTTCGGTCATCAGCGGGTCTTGCACCGGCGCCGGCAGGCCGAACACCCGGCCAGTGACCGACTGCGAGGTCAGGCGAAAGCTCATGGCGGTGGGCTTGCCATCGGCGCCGATGGCGGCCGCCAGGTGGTGCACCGACTGCGGGCGGTAGAAGTCGTGCGTCATGTCGTCTTCACGTGTCCACACCAGCTTGACCGGCTTGCCCACCGCCTTGCTGATCTGCGCGGCTTGGATGATGTAGTCGATGTCGATGCGGCGCCCGAACCCGCCACCCAGGAAGGTGGTGCGCAGGCTCACGTTTTCGATCGGCACACCGCACACCTTGGCGACGGTGCCGGCGGCAGCGTCTTGCCACTGTGTCGGGCCGATCAGCTCGACACGGTTGTCGTGGTAATGCGCCGTGAAGTTCATCGGCTCCAGTGGCGCGTGCGACAAGAGCGGCATCGTGTACTCGGCCTTGATCACCTTGGCCGCGGCCTTGATGGCGGCATCGGCCTCACCGACCTTGGGCAGCGCCAGCGGCTGGGCCGCGTCAGACACTGCGGCGGCCTTGAGGCCGGCCAGCATGGTCTTTTCGGTCAGCGCGGCGCCGGCGCCTTCGTCCCACTCGATCTTGAGAGCTTCACGTGCCTTCTTGGCGTGCCACCAGGTGTCGGCCACCACGGCCACGCCGTCGGGGATCTGCACCACGTCGATCACGCCGGGCATGCCCTTGGCGCGGCCCGCGTCGAAGCTCTTCACCGTGCCGCCGATCACCGGGCATTGCTCCAGCGCGGCATAGACCATGCCGGGCAGCTTGACGTCGATGCCGAACTCGGCCGTGCCGTTGACCTTGGCGGGTGTGTCCAGGCGCTTGGTCGGCTTGCCGACGATGCGGAAGTCTTTCGGGTCTTTCAGCGTCGGCGTTTGGGGCACCGGCAGGCGCGAGGCCTCGGCGGCGAGTTGGCCGTAGGTGGCCTTTTTGCCCTTGGGGCCGAGCACCATGCCGTTTTCGGCACGCAACTCGGCTTCAGGAATGTTCCATTTCAGCGCAGCGGCGCTCACCAGCATCATGCGCACCTGCGCGCCGGCCACTCGCAGCTTGTCCCAGCCGTCGCGCACGGAGGTCGAGCCGCCGGTGAGTTGCGGGCCGCCGAGCAAGGCGTTGCCGTAGATCTTGCCGTTGGGTGGCGCCATCGCCACCTTGATCTGCTTGATGTCGACGTTGAGCTCTTCGGCGATGAGCATCGGCATGGAGGTGTAGACACCCTGGCCCATTTCGGAGCGAGCCGAGATCAGCGTGATGGTGTTGTCGTCGGCGATGTGCACCCAGGCGTTGGGTGTGTGCACCGTGCCGGCGGCGAGCACGTCGCTCACGCCGCTGAAGCTCACGCCGAGCATCAGCCCGCCGCTGGCGACGGCGGAGGTTTGCAGGAAACCGCGGCGATTGACACCGATGGTCTTGGAGGGGGATGACGAGGAGGACGTCTTGGTGGTCATGGCGGTCTCCTCAGGCCTTGCGCATTTCAGAGGCGGCGGTTTTGATCGCGGCCTTGATGCGGGGGTAGGTGCCGCAGCGGCAGATGTTGCCGCTCATCGCGGCGTCGATGTCGGCGTCGCTCGGGTTCTTGTTGCCCTTGAGCAGCGCGGCCGCGCTCATCAACTGGCCGCTCTGGCAGTAGCCGCACTGCGGCACGTCGTGCGCGACCCAGGCCTTTTGCAGCGGGTGGCTGTTGTTGGGCGACAGGCTTTCGATGGTGGTGATCTTCTTGCCGGCCGCAGCCGACAGCGGTGTCGAGCATGAGCGCACGGGCTGGCCGTCAAGGTGCACGGTGCAGGCGCCGCACAGCGCCATGCCGCAGCCGAACTTGGTGCCGGTGAGGCCGACCTCGTCGCGGATGACCCACAACAGCGGTGTGTCGGGCTCGGCCTTGACGTTCATCGTCTTGCCGTTGATCTGGATGCGAGTGGTCACGGTGATGTCTCCTGCATGGATGTTGGCGCGCGCTACAGGTGATGCTGTGCGCAGCTCAATGCAGCATGATCCCGGGCCTGAGCGAAGTCCAACCTGGGCAAACCCGAGGATGTCGACACTCGCGCTCGGCCCCGTTCACCGTGGCGTCAGCTGATGTCGCTCGGCGCGTGTTCGCTCACCGCCGCATCACGCCGCACCACACCGCCGCCCGGCGGCTGCATGCGCCAACCTGCCACGATGGCCAGTGCGCAGATCGCACCGAGCAGCACAAAGGTTTCGTGGAAGGCGCGCAGCGGCTCACTGGCGTGCACCTGCAGCCGCCACTCGAGCACGATGCCGGCCAGGCTCACGCCCACCGCGCCGCCCAGTTGGCGCAAGAAGTTGATGGCGCTCGACCCGTGCGAAATGTGAACCATCGGCAGGCGGCGAATCGCCCCCAGGTTGAGCGAGGGCAGCACCAACCCCAGCCCGATGCGCCCGACGATGGCAAACGCGGTGATGACCCACAGCGAGGTTTCCAGCCCCACCAGCGCCATCAACCAGAACGAAAGTGTGAGCAGCGCAATGCCGCAGGCCACCAGCTTGTTGAACGGGTAGTGGTCTGCCAATCGCCCGCCCAGCGGCAGCATGAACGCGAGGAAAATGCCCGCCGGCAACAGCACCGCACCCGCCTGCGACGGCGGCAGGTGCAGCCCGATTTGCATGAACACCGGCACCAGGTAGGTGGAGCCGAACAAGGCCGCGCCATAGATGAAGGCCACGACGCCGCCCATGCGAAAGGCGCGGATGTCGAACAGCTTGAACTCCATCAACGGGTGCTCGGCCGTGCGCTGGCGCCAGATGAAGAGCCCCGCGCTGAACGCCGACACCGCCAGCAACGCATAGGCATAAAACGACGGTGCGTGCAGGTGCACCAGGCCGTTCATGCCGGTCAGCACGGCCACGGCCAGCATCGCCAGGCCGGGCAGGTCGAGGCGGCGCTCGTGCTGGTTCACGCCTTCGGTGCCGGGCGAGCTGTGCGGCAGGTACTTGTGCGCCAGCAGCAGCGCCACCACGCAAAACGGCACCACCACAAAGAAGATCGAGCGCCAGCCAAAGGCCTCGACCAGCACGCCGCCGACGCTTGGCCCCAGGGCGGGTGCGAGCACCACGCCAAAGCCGAAGATGCCCATCGCCTTGCCCTGCTCTTGGCGGCCGAAAAGCTGCAACACGATGACCGGCGGAATGGGCTGCATCACCCCCGCCGCCAGGCCTTCGACCACGCGCATCGCCAGCACCAGCTCGAAGCTTGTGCCCAGGCCACCGGCGATGCCGCCCACCGCCAGCAGGATCACCGCCGCGAAGTAGGTGTGGCGGTAACCGAAGCGCCCGAGCAGCCAGGGGGTAGTCAACATGGCGACGGTGACTGCGGCCATGAAACCGGCCGACAACCACTGCGCACGCTCCTGGCCCAGCGTGAACACGCGGCTCATGTCGGGCAGGGCCACGTTGACGATGGTCGAGGCCATGATCGAGGCCATGGTGCCCACCATCACCGTCAGCAATACCCGCCAGCGGTAGGCGCGGCCATGACGCTCTTGCAGTGTGGCGAGGCTGTAGGCGGGGGATGGCTGCACCGCAACATCCTAGCGGCTGGGCCGCGCGGCGCTCAGGGCGGCAACCCGAGCAGGGTGCGGGCGCGCAGCAGCTCGCTGCCGCTGAACTGGCGCTTGAGGTGGGCCTCGCGTTCGGCTTCGGGCACCGCCTGCAACTGCGTGCGCGCCTGCGCCAACCGATGGGCCCAGGCCCAGCGGGCGGCGTCTTCGGCGCGCAGGCGCTCGGCCGCATCGGTGCCGAACTGGTCGATGCGCTGGCGGTGCAAGGCTTGCAGCTGCTCGGCGCTGGCCGAGGGCTCGGGCAACAGCACGGCGCGTGGCGCCACGGGCGGGCTGCGCACGGGCTTGTGCGGCGGGTTGGCAGGGTAGGTGTTGCCACCTTCTTGGCCGGGAGTGGGCTTGTTTTCCAGCCGGGCCAGGTGTTCGTCCCAGGCGAGCAGCACCTGGGCCGCGGTGGCAGGGCCGTGGTGGCGGGTGACCTCGGCACCGATCCAGCGCCGGATCTCGGCGGCATCGACCTCACCCAGCGCGGTGAGCAGGTGGTCGAAGCGGCGCGACAAGGCGGGGTCGGTTTGCAGCTTGGCGACCACCCAGCCGCCATCGAGATCGCTGCCGCGCAGCGAGCCGCTCGTGCGCACCTGATCGACGCTGCGCCCGCCTTGCGCGGCGGCCGGTGGCGAGCCGCAGCCCGCCAGCCACAAGAGCGCCACCAGCCACAGCGCGCCGCGCATCACAGCCCCAACCTCTTCAGGCGATTGGCGTGCAGCCGGTAGACGGCACGCGGGTCGGGCGAGAGCGTGCCGCGCAGGCCCAGTGACTGGTTCACCTCGTCGAGGTGGTTCCAGGGGTAGTCGTCGCGCAGCACTGTGCCCCAGTGGCTGGCGCAGCGGCCGACCAAGCCGTCGTTGGGTTCGTCGCCGAAGTAGCGGCTGGTGGCCAGCAGCACGGCGTCGCTGACGTCGAGCGCGTTGGTGGCCACGCGGGTACCACCCATCGAGTAATAGCGCACGCCGTTCACCACCGCCGCGCCCTCGCCGCAGGGGGTGACGGGCTGGCCTTGCGGAAAGCGGTGGTTGAAGATGGCGGCACCTTCGCTTTCGAGTGACTTCAAGGCGCCGAGCGAGTCTTGCGGCAGCCGTGATTCGCCCGAGAGCAGCGAGACCGCGCCCGAGACCATGTTGGCCAGCACCTCGGGCACGCCGCTGCGTTGGGCCATCTCCTTGAGCGCGTCGGCCGTCTTGCTGCCGGTGTGGGGTGAGCCCACGCTGGTCACGGAGGCGATCAGCTCCGGTGCCACCGCGGCCACATAACGCGCGGTCGGCCCGCCGTGGCTGTGGCCGATGAGGTGAAACTTTTCGTGGCCGTAAGCCGCCTTCAGAGCGCGCAGCTCCCACAGCAGTTGTTCGCCACGCACCTCGGACAGGTTGGCCGCCGACACGCTGGGTGCGTAGACGGTGGCGCCACCGGCGCGCAGGGCGTCACTGATGCCGTGGAAGTAGTCGACCGGGCCGATGTTGTCGAAGCCGAACACCCCGTGCACCAGCACGAGCGGGTGGCTGGTCTGGGTGTAGGTGTCGAGGGGGGCGTCAGCCGCTCGCACAAGGGGCACGCTGACGAGCAGGCATGCCAGCAGGGCGAGGGTTCGGCACAGGGCGGTGGCGTTCGGCACGCCGTGATTGTCAGGCCTGCCCGTGCGGCGTGATGTCAGTGACTGGCCATGAGCAAGGCGCGGGCGCGCACCAACTCGTGGCCCGAGAAGTTCTGAGCCAGGTAGGTTTCCTGGGCTTGGCTGCGCTGCAAGGCCGACAGTTCGGGCGCGGCAGCGAACGTTTGCAGCTGTTGCCGTGCGCTTTGCAAGCGGCGCTCCCACTCGGCCCAAGACGTGTCTTCGGCGCGCAGGCGCTCGGCTGCGTCGGCGCCGAACTGCTGCACCCGTTGGGCCTGCAACTGCTCGCTGGGTGCGCCGGTCAGCAGGTCGACCTCGGCCGGTTTGGCGCCCGCAGCGCGTTGTGCGGCGAGTTCTTCGGTGAACGCGACGAAGGCACGCTCTTCGTCGCCATAAAAGGCTTGCGCCCAATCGGCGCCCAGGATTTGCCGGCGCGCAGTGGTGCGCTCGGCGAGCGCGGGTTGCCAGGTGCTCGCATCGTTGGGGTTGGCCTGCTGGCGGAAACCTTGTTGCTGCAGCTGGAGGTAGCGGTCCCACACCGCCAGCACCTGGCGCGCGGCGCCGGCGCTCATCTGGGCACTCACCTCTTGCTCGATCCAATGCCGCAGGTCGGTGGGTTGCACCTCGCCCAGCGCAGTGAGCAGGTAGTCAAAACGGCGGCGCAACGACGCACTCGGTTGCAGCTGGTTGTCGACCCAGGTGCCCCAATCGCCGTCGAGGTCAGAGCCGCGCAGCGAGCCGTTTTCCCACACCTTGACAACACGCACGCGCGCGGCATCGGCAGCGCGCGCGGCGTCGGCGTTGTGCTGCACCCCATCGAGGGGCTGGCCCTCGGCGAAGGGGTTGAAGCTCCAGTCTGTGAAGACCGGCGCGGCCGCTTGTGACGGCGCGCGGGCGGCTGGCAGCACAAGCCACAGCGCAGCTGCCCCCAGCAGCGCGAGCGCCACCGAGATCAGCGCACGCCGTGGCCACGCTTTCATCACAGGCCGGCGGATTTCAGGCGGTTGGCCTGGCTGCGGTAGAAGGCCACTGGGTCTTGCGAGAACAGGCCGCGCAAGCCGAAGGCCTGGTTCACCTCGTCGAGGTGGTTCCAGCTGTAGTTGTCTCTCAGCACCGTGCCCCAACGGCTGGAGCAGCGGCTCACCAGGCCGTCGTTTTGCTCGAAGCCGAAGATGGCGCCGGTGGTGACCAACAGCACATCGCTCACGTCGAACAGGTTGGTGGCGACGCTGGTGCCACCCACCGACCAGTAACGAATGCCGTTGACCGAAGCCGGGCCCTGGCCGCACGCGCTGGTGGGCGCGCCTTGCGGGAAGCGGCGGTTGAAGTCGGCCGCGCCTTGGGTGTTGAGCGATTGCAGCGAGCCGAGGGCGTCTTGCGGCAGGTTCGGTGAGCCCGACAGGAAGGCGATGGTCGCGGCCAGGCCGTTGGCGATCGAGGCCACGAGGCCGGTGGTGCCGGTGAACGAGCTGACCGCCTTCAGCACGTCGGCCACCTTGCTGCCAGCGTGTGGGGCGCCGACGGTGGTGACCGAGGCAATGAGATCGGGTGCCACGGCGGCCACGTAGCGCGCGGTCGCGCCACCATGGCTGTGGCCCACGAGGTTGAATTTCTGGTGGCCGTAGGCCGCCTTGAGCGCACGCAGTTGCCTCAGCAGTTGCTCACCGCGCGCCTCTGAAGTGGACGCACCCGACACGCTGGGCGTGTAGACCACGGCGCCGCCATTGCGCAGCGCGCTCGGCACGCCGTAGAAGTAGTTCACCGGGCCGATGGCGTCAAAGCCGAAAGCACCGTGCACCAGCACCACCGGGTAGCGGGTCTGGGTGTAGGTGTCGGCTGCGGCGGCGTGTTGCGCCAGGCCGAGCGAGAGGCCGGCCACGAGGGCGGCGCTGTACAGCGGACGTGTCAAACGTCGGGAAAGTTGCATGGTTGTCTCCTGCATGTGGATGGGTGTCGTGATGCCGCCGAGAAAGGCGTCGGCGATCAGCGCCCGGCCACTGCGGGGCGGTGCTGCTGATGCAGGAAATTTTCGAACGAAGCGCCGTGGCTGCGTAAGTGGCAATCCGCGCCAAACGATGGCGCTTGGCGCCAGGGGGGAGGGGAGTTTCCCGCGGGGCGGGTGCTTCGGCGAGCAACCATGACACGGGGTCGGTTGCGGCCAGATGCCAGGCGGCGCTTGGTGGCCAAGACTCTGTCCCTGCCGATGCACATGGCGCGCTCATCGCTTGTCAAAGTCAACACGGAAACGTATGGTGTGCGCCGATGCCTGGCCGCAAGACCCCGACCCCCGCCCCACAAGAGCCAGGGGGCCGTTTGCAGCCCTCCGATTGGGTCTGGGCCGGCTTCAGGGCCCTGGTGCAGGGCGGGCCGCAAGCGCTGCGTGTGGAGCCGATCGCGCGCGAGCTGGCCACCACCAAGGGTTCGTTTTACTGGCACTTTGCCGACCTGGCCGCGTTGAGGGCGGCCATGCTTGAGGCATGGGAGCAGGTGGCCACCTATGTTGACAGGGGTGACCGTGGTGGTTCAAGCGTGCGCGCTGCCTGCACAGGCATTGCTGATGGGGTATTCCGGGGCCGGCGGGTATGCCGACTGTTTTGTGATCGAGACGGGTGAGCGCATCTCGCTGGCCCGGTATGTCGAGGCCTTCTACACGAGCTGGTTGTTCAGGCTGGAGCGGCTGGTGCTGACGCTTGCCGCACGACCGTCAAACGATCGGCAGGCGGTGGAGCTGGCGGCCGGCAGCGGCTCCGCGTTCGCGGCCTGGGAGGTGGAG
>JBBRFR010000087.1:0-12154 GCA_038241485.1 Burkholderiales bacterium | reverse complement strand
GTTCGCGATCCCATTGGCGGGTCTTGGCGGCCTGGATAAACGCAGCGGTGTCTGCCGCGGCGAGCACGCCCGGGTCGGGCGCCACACCGGCTTTTTGCAGCAAGGCCTGCCCGCCGTGGTCGATGCTGATGGCCTTGAGGTGGCCAAAAGCATCACGCACGAAGTCGATGGCTGCGGCTTCGCGGAACAGCGCCTCGGCGCCCGTGTCCGAGAGCAGCACGGCAACAGCATCAAACAGCACCGAAGGCGTGCCGGCCAATTGACCGTCGACCGGGATGTGACTGTTGTCCGAGAGTGCCACCTCGCCGATTCGCGGCGCGACGATCTTTACGACGGCACCCGCCTTGACCGCGGCCGCCTTGATCGCCTGAATGGCCTTGGCGTCTGAGCCCTCGTTGACCAGAATCCCGATACAGCGGCCTTCGAGCGTGTCTTTCATCTTGCCGATGAGTTGCAGCGCGGGTGACTTGTCCATGTCGAGAATCGGCGCAGCCGGATGCGGCGCAGGCGGCAAATCGCTCATGCCCAGGCCCGTGGCCACACGCTGAGCCAAGTCGGCATCGATGTTGCGCAGATGGCCCACCATGGCCGCGCGCACATGCGGCGTTTCGACCTTGGAAAGCTCGAACACCAAGGCCGACGCGATGTGGGCTCTTTCGTGCGCTGTCTGGCTGCGAAAGAACATGCGCGCCTGGCTGTAGTGGTCGGCGAAGCTCTCCGCGCGCACCCGCCCGCGCTCGCCGGATTCAACCGCGGCAAACGAGCGAAAACCCTGCGGCGTTTCACGCGGTGAGGCGGGCGCGAGCGAGCTAGGGTCATAGGCCACCCGGCCCACCGGCCGCTGCATGCTCATGTGACCGTCGCGCTGGTGGTTGGCAAAGGGGCACTTGGGGGCGTTGATCGGCAGCTGATGGAAGTTGGGCGAGCCCAGGCGCGAGAGCTGGGTGTCGAGGTAAGAGAACAGCCGCCCTTGCAACAACGGGTCGTTCGAGAAGTCGATGCCCGGCACGAGGTGCGAAGGGCAAAACGCCACCTGCTCCGTCTCAGCGAAGAAGTTGTCGGGCCAGCGGTCGAGCACCATGCGGCCGATGACCTTGAGCGGCACCAGCTCCTCGGGGATCAGCTTGGTGGCGTCGAGGTGGTCAAACGGGAAACCGGCGGCCTCTTCCTCGGTGAAAAGCTGCACTGCAAGCTCCCACTCCGGGAAGGCACCCGACTGGATGGCTTCGAACAGGTCGCGGCGGTGAAAGTCGGGGTCGGCACCGGCGATCTTGACCGTCTCGTCCCAGACCGTCGACTGCAGGCCCAGCTTGGGGCGCCAGTGAAACTTGACGAAGGTGGAGTCGCCCGCGGCGCTGACCAGCCGAAAGCTGTGGATGCCAAAGCCCTCGATCATGCGCAACGAGCGCGGCAAGGTGCGGTCAGACATGATCCACATCACCATGTGCATCGACTCTGGCGTCAGGGAGATGTAGTCCCAGAAGGTGTCGTGTGCGGTGGCCGCTTGCGGGAAACCACGGTCGGGCTCCATCTTCACAGCGTGAACCAGGTCGGGGAACTTGGTGGCGTCCTGGATGAAGAACACCGGGATGTTGTTGCCCACCAGGTCCCAGTTGCCTTGCTTGGAATAGAACTTGACCGAGAAGCCGCGCACGTCGCGCGGCGTGTCAATCGAGCCGGCGCCACCGGCCACTGTGGAGATGCGCGTGAACAAGGGCGTGCGTTCGCCCACCTCGGTGAGGATCTGGGCCGTGGTGTAGTCGGCCAGCGACTCCGTCAGCTCGAAGAACCCGTGAGCCGCCGAGCCACGCGCATGCACGATGCGCTCGGGGATGCGCTCATGGTCGAAGTGGGTGATCTTCTCGCGCAGGATGAAGTCTTCAAGCAGGGTGGGCCCCTTCGGATGGGAGCGCAGCGAGTTCTGGTTGTCAGAGATTGGCGTGCCCTGGTTGGTCGTCAAGGCAGGGTCATCACCGGTCGCGGTCTGGTGCAGCTCGCCGCCCGCACCGAATTGTTCTTGCCTTGCGGCGGAAGCGCCCGCGTCACGGGGGGTGACTGGCGCGGCTTTTTTCTTGCTCGTCATGGGAAGGCTCCAACGGGGTTGCAACTTGGCTGCCCATGGTGCGCAAACGAGAAGAGCCAGGCTGCGGGAACATTGACCGCATTCGCGTAGGAAAACCGCTCGTCTGCCGTTGCATCCCGCCCGGCGGGCGTCACATTGCCTGCGCACTGTTAAGGTGCCATGGCTGAGCTTGCCAACCCGATTGTTGTGGCCCCAACGAACCCGAGAGCCCATGTACCAGCGGTTGAAGAATCTGCTGACGAGGCAGAAGACAACCAGCACCGTTTCAGACCGGCAGCGCGCCCTCAATCTGGTCGCCGCTGTCGATGCGGGTGGCATTCCGCTGAACACGGCGCGGGTCAATCACATCGCGCGTGCCTTAGGGCTGGAGGTGTCTCGACACGCGCGGGTGGAGGACACGATCGCGCGCATTCGGGTGGTGGTGGCGGATTCGCCGATTCCGCGGGAGTGAAACCTCGGGTGCGTTGGAGACGAGCTGCTCGCCGACCAGGGGATGCCGAAGCGGCTGAAGTCGGCCGGCGAGCTGACGTTGTTGCCGCGCAGTTCCCAATAACCGGTGGAGGAGCTGTCGCGCGAGGTGGCGGGGTTCTGCACGTTTTCGACGCCGGTGTGCGCATCGCTACACCAGACATGAACGTCATACAACTTGCAGGGCCGCGTAGCGTACTGGGCGCTTGTAAAACCGACCAGCGTTCCCAATACCTTCGGCTGAGGATCGTCACTAATCAGGAGACCTTGAAACAATCTTTTCCAGATTGAACTCAACCGCACCGAAATTCGGGGAACCTCATCGGCAACCGTGGGCAGCACCGTGAGGGAGCGATTGCCACACTGGCGCCGACTTGCACGACAACACCTCGATACGGAGCACATGGATGCCCACAGTCGCCGACCGGAGCCCACGCGACGCATCTGGACGGGGAAAGTCTCCTTTCTCTACGCATGGCCAGGAAGTGCGGAGCGCTAACCTCTTCGCGTCTAGACCAAATACGTCCGTCGGCGAAGGCCGGGGCCGCCTGATTCCGAGCCACTCGCATGTACCTTTCCAAACCAACTGCGCCTCAATGGGCGGGCCTGGCCCTCATCTGGCTGGGAGGGCTTGCCGCGCTTCGCTGGATCTTTCGGTGGGACATTCTGGCGACAGCCATCCCGGGTTTCAGCGAGATGGGATTGGTGGCGCCCCTCATGCTCCTGTCGGGTGGCATCGCGTGCTGGATCTTGGGCAAGCACCACAACGGCGATCTTCGGCCAGCCCTGCGTTGGGTGGTGGTGGCCTGCGTTGGCATGTTGACCATCTTCCCGGTGCTGATGCTGTTCGAGCACCTGTCGGGGATCGCCCTCGGCATCGACTTCCGCCACGCGGGCGTACTGCCGACGCCGGTCAACCCGCATCCAGGGCGCATGTCGCCCAACGCGTGTGCTGGGTTCTTGCTGGCAAGCGGCGTTCTCTGGCTGATCCTGGGGCGCCCCACGCACGCCAAGACACGGGCAGCGGCTGCCTTGATCGTCGGCATCGCGTTGGTGGGGGGCGCGGGCTGCATCGGCTATTTCTTGCAGCTCGAGCGGCTCTATACCTTTGGGGCCGCCAACCGGCTGACGCTCCCGGTGGCGTACAGCCTGGTGCTCTTCAGCTTTGCGCTGTGGCTGCTTCGCGAACGATGGATAGGTGAGGTGGCCACGAGTTCGGCAGGGCACGAAAAACGGATCGGGCAGCGCTCAGTCGTCGTTATCGCCTCGGTGGCGGTTGCTGCGGGCGTCGGTGGCTTCGCGGTCGTCCAGCAGGCCTTCGAGCAGTCGCAGTCGGACGGCCTTCTTCTCACCGCGACGGCCAATGCCGATGCGCTCGCCCACAGCCTGGAGGTGAGCGCGTGGTTGCCGCGCACGGTGGCGACCAGACCGACCGTGAGCAAGACGCTCGAACGCCTGAACGCGGTGCCCAGCGATGCGGCCACCCAAGAGTTCCTTCGGCAGGTGGGCCTGAGCTTCCTGACGGCCGGCGTGCGCGGTGTTCGCTTCCTGAACGCTGGCGGAGCGGAGGTGGTCACGGTGGGCACATTTTTGCCAGCGGGTTCGGAGGCAGTGCTCGAACTGCCGGCACCCTTGAGCGGTTCCCGCCTCGTGTGGCACGAGGGGTTCTTTCTGCGATCAAATTACGCCGTCGTCGAGCAAGGCAAGGAGGTGGGCCGCGTCGTGATCGAGCAGCCGCTGGCCCTGTTCGACAAGCTCACGACGAAGATCCGGCAAGCCAGCGCATCCACCGACGTGCTGATCTGCAGCCGGGCGGGTGAAGCGGCGTCTTGCGTTCCCTCGCGCTTCTACCCGGCTCCGTTCAAGATTCCGATGTTCGACGCCAACGGCAAGCCCACGCTTCCGATCAACCGCGCCCTGGTGGGGCAAGTGGGCGCCGCGATCACCAAAGACCTGCGTGGCATTCCAGTCGTCGCGGCCTACACCCCCCTCGAGCGGACCGGCCTTGCACTGGTCGTCAAGGCCAACGTCGAGACCCTCTACGCTCCCTTGCGCGAGCGCGTGAACGCGCTCGTCCTGTTGCTCGTCGTGCTGGTTGTCGCTGGCTGGCTGGCCATGCGCAATCAGGTGCGACCGCTCGTGGCCCAGATGGCTGCCGAGCAGCGCCGCACCCGGGTGATCCTGGAGAACTCGAACGACGCCTTCATCGCGATCGGTGCGGATGGCAGGATCACCGACTGGAACTCCGAAGCCCGACGCACGTTCGGGTGGTCTCCCGAGGAGGCCATCGGGCAGCGACTGGCCGAACTCATCATCCCGCCCGGCCAGCGGGCAGCGCATGCGGCCGGCTTCGAGCGCTTCAAGAAGTCGGGCACGGGCCCGGTGGTGAACCAACGGCTCGACGTTGCCGCGCTGCACAAGGACGGGCATACGTTCATGGCAGAACTCTCGGTCGCAGCGTTCTTCGATCAAGACGGCTACGTCGCGCACGCCTTTATGCGCGACATCACTGAGCGCCTCGCAGCGCAGAAGAAGATCGCGGACAGCGAACACCACCTTCGAGGAATCACCGAGAACCTCCCGGTTCTCATCGCTTACATCGACCGTCTGGAGCACCTGCTGTTCGCCAACAAGACCTTCGGTGACTGGCTGGGCGTCGACCCGCAGGCGGTGGTGAAGCAGCCGCTGCGGCTGGTGGGAACGTCTCTCTATGAAGACCGACCGGACATGCTCAAGGCCGCGCTGCAGGGCCAGCGCAGCAGCTTCGATTCGGTGCTGGACCGGGACGACGGAAGGGTGCGCCACCTGCACACCGTCTATGTTCCCGACGAAGGCCCGGACGGGCAGGTGGTTGGCGTTTACGCCCTGTCGACCGACGTGACGGCTGCAAAGGAAGTCGAGCGCCATCTGGAGCAGCTCTCCCGCATCGACCAATTGACGGGCTTGTCGAACCGCCGCAACTTCGAAGAGCGTTTGGAGCAGGCCATGGCGCGCAGCCGGCGCAGCAAGCGCCCGATGGCGTTGGTGTTCATGGATGTGGACCACTTCAAGCGCATCAACGACACCCATGGGCACGCGGCGGGCGATGCGGTGCTCAAGGAGTTCGCCGCACGCCTGCAGGGTGCCATCCGCGTGACAGACATGGTGGCCCGCCTAGGAGGCGACGAGTTCGTCGTCGTGATCGAGGGCCTGAACACGGTGGAAGAAGCCACGGTCGTCTCGGAGAAGCTCGTGTCGGCCATCCGTGAGCCCATGGCCGTGGGCGCCCAGCCTCTGCTGGTGACTGCGAGCATGGGGCTGGCCTACTACGACGGGCACGGCTCCAGCGCAGAAGCGCTCGTCGCCAAGGCAGACCGGGCGCTCTACCGGGCCAAGGCAGCCGGTCGGGACACCTTTGTGGCCACGAACATGTGACCGAAGCCGCTCGCGGGCTCACTGGGGTTCCGGCGTGCCCTCAATGCCGCCGCCGCATCCCCGTTCGCACTTGCGCCAGCGGCCGCTTGCCCTTCAACTGCCGCTCGATCCCGTCGTTGAGCAAGCTGCGCAACTCGATCACCGCGTCAACGTGGCCATAAACACCCGGGAAGCGCAGATCAAGCCAGAGCCACAGCGTGCACGAGCGCAGCGCCTGCTCCATGCGGTCGAGCCGGCTGTGGCTGTCGACCGCATCAAGGAACCAAGGTTTGCCAGCCTTGCCGGTGAGCGCGTGGCTGCTGCTCCAGTCCAGGTACTCCTGCACTTGGGATTCGGTGCGGGTGTCGACCGGCGCCTGGGCGTAGATGAAGCGCTCTTTCAGCGTCAACTTGGCCGCGCTCTTGTCGAGCTGCTCGGCAAGCAGCAGCATCTGCTCTAGCTCAGCCACGGCGAAGTGCGCGTCGTCGAGCTTCAACTGCTCCATGAACACACCCAGCACCTCTCGCAGCTGGGTCATGTGCATGCGCGACGAGATGGTGTCGACGTGCCAGCCGTTGGGCGCCACCGGGGCCTTGAAGTCGCGCGGCGCGCGGGGCGTCTTGGGCAGCAGCTCTTTCAGCATCTTTGCCGCCGCAGGTTCGGCTTCTTTCAGCACGCCCACGAAGCCTTCGTCGTGCATGCCGAAGCGCCCTGCCCGGCCGGCGATCTGGTGCACTTCAGACTCATTCAGCGTGCGGTCGCCCTGCCCGTCAAACTTGGTCATGGTGCTGAACAGCACCCTCTGAATCGGCAGGTTGAGGCCCATGCCAATGGCATCGGTGGCCACCAGCACATGCGACTCGCCGGTGGCAAAACGTTCGGCCTCGCGGCGGCGCACCTCGGGCGGCAGCGCACCGTAGATCACCGACACCGGGTGGCCGTTGGCCGCAATCTGGTCGCGCAGCATCAGCACGTCGCGGCGGCTGAAGGCCACCACCGCGTCACCCAGCTTCAACGCGCTGATGGGCACCGGGTGGGGCAACAACTGCACGTGTTGCTTGCGCTCAAAGTGCCGCACCTCGCAGCGCTCGCCGAACAGGCCCAGCAGGTTTTCGATGGCGGCCACGGCGTAGGCCGAGCAGATGATGATGACCTCGTTGGCGGGCACGGCCACGATGGCTTGCGTCCAGGCCCAGCCTCGATACGGGTCGAAGATCATCTGCGCTTCGTCGATCACCGCCACGTCGATGGGCTTGTTGGTGGCGACCATCTCGATGGTGCTCGACACCACGCGTGCGTGGTCGGCGGGCACGTTCTCTTCACCCGTCAGCAGCGAGCAGGCCACACCTCGGCCCACCAGCCGGTCGCGGCCTTCGAGCGCCAGCAAGCGCAGCGGGGCCAGGTAGGCGCCGTCGTGCGCTTGCGCCAGGCGCTCGAAGGCGGCGTGGGTCTTGCCGCTGTTGGGCGGGCCGACGTAGAGCGTTACCGTGCGCTGCAGGTGGCGCGCTTTTGCAAAGGTGTCGGGGTAGCCTTGAAACGCCAGCTCGCTGTTCAGTCCTTCGAGGGTTTCGAGTTCTGTGACACGGTGCTCCCAGCGGTCTTGTGCACGGGTGCAGGCGGCTTTCAGCTCAGTGATGCTGGTGGCGGTCAGTGGGGTGGCGCACTCGGATTGCAGCCGTGGCAACAACGAATCGATGTGCTTGGGCTTGTGCGCACGGCTGCGCGCGACCAGCCCATCCAGGTGGGCCAACAGCTCGGTGGCGTGGGCGTATTGGGGCGGCGAGCCCAACGCGGCCAACAAGGCGGCCTTGTCGCCGCTGCGATAAAACGCCCACACCGGCGCCGCATCGACCGGCACGCGAAACAGCACTGGCATGCGCCAACCTGCCTCGGCGAGCTGCAAGGTGTGGCTGATCAGGCGCGACCATTGCCCGGCATCGCGCGCCACGCCCAGCGCTTCAAGCGCGGCGGTGCGCTCCTGCATCAAGGGGCGCACGTCGGGGCCGGTGCCCACGGCGTCGAGGTGCGCAATGGCGCTGTCGATCAGGTCGGGTGCGATCCAGCGGCTGGGGCGGGCGCCGGCCACCGCTTTTTGCAGCAGCACCAGGCCGAGCTTGTCGAGGTGCTCTTCAAAGCCCGCGGTGCGCTCGGCGATGTAATCGCCGGGTTTCACCACCTGCGGCAGCACGTAGGCAGCTTGCCGCACGCGTGCGAACTGCTCTTTGTTGATGTGGGCCGGCACGCGCTTGGCGTGGCGCGGGTTGGGCAGGTTCAGGGTTTCAGCAGGGCTGTGGGTCGTATTCAAGGGCATGGAGAACTCTAACCGCAGCCGATAATCGCGCATGAGCACACAGCCTTCTTTCAGCACCCTCCCCTTGCCCCCGGCCACGCTGGCCAACCTCGAACAGCTGGGCTACAGCGGCATGACGCCGATCCAGGCTGCCGCCCTGCCGCTGGCGCTGGCCGGCCACGACCTGATCGCCCAGGCCAAAACCGGCAGCGGCAAGACCGCCGCATTTGCGCTTGCCTTGCTGGCCAATCTCAACGTGCGGCGCTTTGCGGTGCAGGCCTTGGTGTTGTGCCCCACACGCGAGCTGGCCGACCAGGTGACGCTCGAAGTGCGCCGCCTGGCGCGCGCCGAAGACCACATCAAGGTGCTCACACTCTGCGGCGGCGCGGTGATGCGCACGCAGCTCACGAGCCTGGAGCACGGCGCACACATCGTGGTGGGCACGCCGGGCCGCATCATGGACCACCTGGAGCGCGGCAGCCTGAAGCTCGACGCGCTCAACACCCTGGTGCTCGATGAAGCCGACCGCATGCTCGACATGGGGTTTTTCGACGACATCGCGACCGTCGCCAAACAATGCCCCAAGCAGCGCCAGACGCTGCTCTTCTCGGCCACCTACCCGGAGGGCATCACCAAGCTGAGCGCCGCCTTCATGCGCGAGCCCAAGGAGGTGAAGCTCACGCAGCAGCACGCGGCCACCAAGATCCGCCAGCGCTTCCATGAGGTGAAAGAGAGCGAACGGCTGCATGCCGTGTCGCTGCTGCTCAACCACCACCGGCCGGTGAGCACGCTCGCTTTTTGCAACACCAAGCAGCAGTGCCGTGACCTGGTGCAGGTGCTGCGCGGGCAAGGTTTTGCGGCGCTCGAATTGCACGGCGACCTCGATCAACGCGAGCGCGACCAGGTGATGGTGCGTTTTGCCAACCGCAGCTGCAGCGTGCTTGTCGCGACCGACATTGCCGCGCGTGGGCTTGACATTGCCGGGTTGGAGGCCGTGATCAACGTCGACATCGCCGCCGACGTCGACACCCACACCCACCGCATCGGCCGCACCGGCCGTGTCGATGAAGAAGGCTGGGCTTTCAGCCTGGCCAGCATGGACGAGATGGGGCGTGTGGGCAACATCGAGAAGGCCGGGGGCTTCAGCAGCGAGTGGCAGCCCCTCAGTTCACTCACGAGCACCAGCGGCGGGCCACTCAAGCCACCCATGCAGACGATCCAGATCCTCGGTGGCCGCAAAGAGAAAATCCGCGCGGGCGACGTGCTGGGCGCGCTCACCAAAGACCTTGGTTTTGCGGGGGCACAGATCGGCAAGATCAACGTCAACGAGTTTTCCACCTACGTGGCGGTGGAAAGCGGCATTGCCCAGCAGGTGGTGAAGAAGCTCTCTACGGCCAAGGTGAAGGGGCGCAGCGTGAAGCTTCGCTTGATGGAGAGTTGACGACCCTGCTGCGGGCTTGGCACATCGTGTTTCAAAGGGGGAAGGAAACGGGCTGGGGGATGGTTGTACCCTTCACCCTCCTCCAACGCCAGAGCACTGACACCCCGCATGTTTGGCCGATCGAAACCCGTTGTACTTGAGTCATATAGCAGCCGCCGCAAACGCGGGCGGCCACCACGCTGGCTGGTGCTGCTGCTGACCGGCGTGGCCGTGGGCGCCGCAGGCGTGGTGCTGCTGCAAGAACGCTACCTGCCGCCGCGCCTGTCGCCTGGCGAATCGGCCACGCTGCGCGCGGCCTACGAGACGGCCGACGCCGAGCGCCTGCACTTGCAGCAAAGCCTGGGTGAAACCAGCCAGAAGCTCAACACCGCGCTGTCTGAAAAGACCAAGCTCAGCGAAGACTTGAGCGCCAGCCGCGCCACCACCGAGCGCCTGCGCGAAGACCTGTCGGCCGTGGTGGCCGCGCTGCCGCCCGACCCGCGCGGTGGCGGCGTGGAGGTGCGCGCCGGGCGCTTCACCACCCAGGGCGACATGCTGGTCTACGACGTGGTGCTGACCCGCGAGCGGGCCGGCAGCAAGCCGTTGGCCGGCGTGTTGCAGCTCACCGTGGCCGGTGTGCCGGCGCGCGGCGCTGAGACCACGGTCGTGCTCAAGCCGGTGACGCTGGCCTTGGGGCAGCACGAGATCGTGCGCGGCAGCCAGGCGCTGCCTGAGGGCTTCAAAGCGCGCGAGACCACCATTCGGGTGCTGGACCGCCCAGCGGGCAACTCGCTGGGCATGCGGGTGATGCTGGTCAAGTAGAACGCAACCTTCAGGCCAGCGAGAGCGGCGCGCTTTCGCGAAACAGCGAGGAGCGAAAGTTCATGGTGCGCGGCCCCACGTCATGCATGGCCCACAAGGCCAGCGCCTTGGCCGACATTGGCTTGGCAAACAGGTATCCCTGCAACTGGTCACAACCGTATTCGCGCAGGATGCGGTTCTGGGCTTCGGTCTCGACGCCTTCGGCCACCACCTTGAGGTCAAGCGCCTTGGCGAGGTTGATCACGGCCGCGGCCACCTTGCGCGCGTCTTCGCTTGTTTCTAGGTCGAGCACGAAGCTGCGGTCGATCTTCAGCTCGTGGGCCGGCAGCTTGCGCAAGTAGGCCAGGCTCGAATGGCCGGTGCCGAAATCGTCGATCGAGATGTGCAAGCCCAACAGGTCGAGCTGGCGCATCACGCGGATGGTGACCTCGGTGTCTTCCATCGCCGACGACTCGGTGATCTCGCAGGTGATCAGATCGGGGTTGATCTGGTGGCGCTGCAACACCTCTTCGAAGCGTTCAGCCAGATCGGGCTGGCGCAGCTGGTGCACCGACAGATTGATGGCCACGCGCATGCGTAGGCCGGCGTCGCGCCACACGCGGGTCTGGCGGCAGGCTTCGTCGAACACCCAGCGGCCCAGCTCGTTGATCAGGCCATAACGTTCGGCCAATGGAATGAACACACCCGGGCTCACCATGCCACGGCCGGGGTGGTTCCAGCGCATCAAGGCTTCGGCGCCGGTGATCTCGCCGCTGGGCGCATGAATCTTGGGCTGGTAGTACAGCTCAAACTCGCCGCGCGCCAGTGCGTGGCGCAGGTCGCGCAGCAGGGCCACGTCATCACGTGCACCGCTGAGCATGCGCGGCTCGAAGAAAACGTGGCTCGCACCACCTGCCGATTTGGCGGTGCGCATCGCGGCCTCGGCGTGGCGGATCAGCGTCGACTGGGCGCCGTTTTCGGGGTATAGGGCCACGCCGATCGAGCAGGCGACGCTGGCCGTGCGGCCATCGACTGCAATCGGCTGGCTCACCGATGCCAGCAGCTTGGCCGCCAGCTCGGAGGCCTGCTCCACACCCACCTTGCCCGGCAACAGGATCAAAAACTCGTCGCCGGCCAGGCGAGCCGCCATGTGCGGCCCCGACAAGGCCCGCAGGCGAGACGCCACCTTGCACAGCACACGGTCGCCGCCACGGTGGCCAAAGGCCTCGTTGACCGGGCGGAACCCATCGATGTTGATGAACAACAAGGCCAACGACTGGTCGGTGGCGTCAGCTCGCTGCACCGCTTGCCCCAGCGTGCCTTCAAACAGCTGGCGGTTGGGCAAGCCGGTGAGCGGGTCGTTGAGCAGCTTGCTGCCCATCGCCCGGCGCGCCTTGGTGCCCGCGGCGCGGGCCTTCAGGTGCCGGCGCAAGGCGACCAGCAGGCCCAACAACACCGCGCTGCCGAGCACCACCGCCAACACCGTCAACACCCCGCCCGACACCTGCCCGGGCGCTACCGGAGCACGCGCCGCGGGCGCCGCTTCGGCCACAAAGTGCTGGCTGGCCACCACCGCCACGGCCCAGGCCAGGCTGGCAGCCACCCGGTACCCGCTGGCGGCGCTGTTGCTCTGCCCCCTGAGGCGCTGGAACAAGCCAAATGCCAACAAGGCACCCGCCACGCCCAGACCCCAGGCCAC